>JBKHJK010000105.1:0-6796 GCA_046538215.1 Armatimonadota bacterium | reverse complement strand
GGGTTCTCCTGCCTCGTAGAGGGGACAGAGAAGACGATCGTCTTCGACGTCGGCGGGGAAGGCTCGATCCTGTTGAGCAACATGGAGGAACTCGGAATTGACCCGCGAGTGGTGGATGGTGTCGTACTATCGCATATTCACAACGATCATATCGGAGGGCTGGACCGGTTTCTGGATCAAAATGACAACGTCACCGTTTACATACCGGCATCATTTCCTGCCTCTGTCAGGCGAAAGATCACTGACACGAACGCTGATCTGGTAGAAGTGGATGGTTCGCTACGTATTTGT
Source organism: Armatimonadota bacterium (assembly GCA_046538215.1). Lineage (GTDB taxonomy): Bacteria > Armatimonadota > Zipacnadia > Zipacnadales > UBA11051 > JBKHJK01. The sequence continues at coordinate 6,505 of JBKHJK010000105.1, read as the reverse complement.
CCGAATGTCCATTCCACGGGGCAATTAGGGAAATCTATCAGGGAGCAGTCGCTTGTCATCGAAACAGTCAAAGGCCCGGTTGTCATCACCGGCTGTGCACATCCAGGCGTCGTAAACATCGCCAGAAAGGCCCGGGAGATAGCAGGGAGCGATGTGTATCTTATCCTCGGCGGATTTCACCTTTCCGGGCACAGCAGCCCGGAGATAAACGAAATTGTTGAGGATCTGCGAGACCTCAACGTCAGGAAAGTGGCTCCATGTCACTGTTCGGGGGATCTTGCCCGTGAGCTGTTTGAACGGGCGTACACCGAGGACTTCATCCCCGCGGGTGTCGGGAAAGAGATAACGATTCAATCGGCATTCTCGCGCGATTGAGTGTTCGCACGCGGGTGTGGCAGCCGCAGCATTGGACACGTCAAATGCGGATGCATCCGCGGGCAGGGCGAAAAGCAGTGTGGGCGCCCAGATGACGGGGTGCGGCATATAGGACCACACTGCTCGTGACGGGCGCAGGAACTGCTGTATTTGCAATCAGCGTCTGATTGCTTCGAAAGCGATGGGGATTGTTGTGCCAGATATCGCATGGAAGATAATATTCGGGATGCTGGCGGTCGCCCTGCTATGGATCCTGCTGCGGCGCAAACGCAAAGAAGATGTACCGGACCTGGACGCCTGGCGCACTATTGCTGAAGATGCGCTGAAGGTGATTGGAAAACGCGAGCGAGGCGATAGGCATTTCGACATCCACGATCTCTCCATCGTGCTGGGCATCTCCGGGGCACTGGGTGAAAAGATAGTGGATGTCCTGGTTACGTCAGGATGGGTGGAGCAGGATACCCGGGAATTGCACCTGACCGAAAAGGGGCGAAAGCGCGCCAGCGAGCTGGTTCGGATTCACCGCCTGTGGGAGAAGTACCTCGTGGAGTACGAGGGGATGCCACCAGATGCTGTACACGAAGAAGCGCACCGCCGGGAGCACACAACCTCCGCAGCCGAGGCCGCGAGGCTCGATGCTGAGCTGGGATATCCCGCGTGGGACCCGCACGGGCATGTTATCCCGAATCCGGGAAGCGGGGTGCCGGATGCTGGTGGCTCGCCGCTTCGCACTTCTCCAACCGGACAATCGTTCCGCGTTCTCCACGTGGACGATTCGCCTCCGGCATTGTTTGCCCAATTATCGGTCATGGGCTTCGTTCCCGGAACCGAGATACAGGTCACCAGCAATGAGGCCAACCGCCTGGCGGTGGAAGTCAATGAGCAGTCAGTGCAACTGGCTGCATCCGCTGCCGACCATGTGCATGTTGCGCCAGTACCAACACGACCCGTGCCGATGGGTGAGCTACCGCCGCGGAGCAGGGCAAGGGTCGTGGAGTTAAAAGGCACCGGGCGCCATCAGCGCCGAATGCTCGACATGGGGCTCGTCCCCGGCGCCGAGGTGGACGTTATACGACTGGCACCTCTTGGCGACCCCGTAGAGTACCGGGTGAAGAGCACGAACATTTCTATGCGCCGAAGTGACGCAAATACCGTACTGGTCGAGGAAGAGAGTGGCCACGACCATGACTGAAAATATACGATTGGCGATAGCTCTGGCCGGGAACCCGAACGTGGGGAAGAGTACCCTGTTTAATGCGCTTACAGGCGGATCACAACACACTGGCAACTGGCCGGGGAAAACGGTTGAGCGGGCCACGGGTGAGTTCAGGAGTGATGGCCGCATCGCCCAGGTTGTCGATCTGCCGGGCACCTACAGTCTTGCGGCACAGTCGCCTGAGGAGATAATCACCAGAGATTACGTTGTCGAAGAAAAACCGGACGTTATCGTGAACGTTGTGGATGCCACGCACCTAGAGCGGAATCTCAACCTGACTTTGCAGATACTCGAACTCAGTGGCCGGGTCGTAGTCGCGCTCAATTTCATGGATGAAGTCCGGAGAGACGGCTGGAGCATCGATACCGATGCGCTCGAGTCTGCTCTCGGGGTCCCTGTGATCCCGATAGTGGCGACGAGTCGCGAAGGGATTGATGCAGTGACGGCTGCGGCAGTGAAAGTCGCCGATGGGCGCCGACCAACGACGCCGGTATCGGTGGATTACGGCCTTACGCTGGACAGGCATGCGTCAAAAACTGAACACAAACTCCACCAGGCGGGGTTGGATGGACATACTCGCTATGTGGCGATCAAGCTTCTGGAGGATGACCCTGAAATTGTAGCAATGCTGAAGAGTGGGACGATTCCCGCGCCCTATGTGGCCCCCAGAGATGAAGGTAATTCCGTATCAGAACAGGATTTGCGGGGCGTTCTGCAGGAGGCTGTACGCCTGCGGGAGGCGACGGAGCCCGATGCGAAGGTGGAAATAGTTCGTCGCAGGTACGAATTTGCCCATGAGATCGCCCATGATGTCATGCATCGTGAGGGAGAGGCCAAAGACAGCCTCACCGAGCGTCTCGATTCCATTGTCACACATAGAATCTGGTCGTGGCCAATAATGGTGATCGTGCTTGGGGGCATGATATGGGCCACTGTAGCCGGTGCCGAAGTGGGCGAAGAATGGCTGTCAGCCGCCCTGTTATGGTTCGTGGAGGGTATCGGGCAGCTTCTGGCCGCTACAGCAGCTCCCTGGTGGGTGCAGGGGGGGCTTGTGGAGGGAGTGTTGTTCGGAACAGCCACGGTAATCGGCGTCATGTTACCACCGATGGTGATCCTGTTTACTCTTTTCAATATTCTTCAGGACGTGGGCTTCATCCCCCGAGTGGCTTTCAACCTTGATCGCATTATGCGTGCACTTGGATCGCAGGGGAAACATATCCTGGTTCTGACAATGAGCCTGGGATGCACGGTTACAGGCGTTTTGTCCAGCCGCGTGATCGAGAATGAGAAAGACCGACTGCTGGCTATCATGACCAGCCCCCTGCTTTTTTGCAGTGGTCGCCTCGGTGCTGCGATCGGTCTTGCTGTTGTGATGTTTCCGGGTAATTCGGTGCCGGTGATGCTCAGTCTTGCGCTGCTCAGTCTTGTGATGACCCTGTTCGCCACGCTGGTGCTCAGCAAGACAATCTTTCGTAATGAACCGAGCGGATTTGTGATGGAACTTCCGCCCTACCGTATGCCACAGTGGCACACGGTGCTGCGTCGCGCTTTCATCCACCAGGTCGGTCATGTGCTGGGCAAAGCAATCCTGTTTGCGGCCCCGGCAAGCGGGATCATCTGGGCGTTGGGGCATATCCCTGTTGGTGTTCCGTATGAGCAGACGGCGGTAGGCAGGCTTGTGTCATTGGTTGAACCTCTGGGAGGTCCCATGGGGCTGACCGGAGAGATGATCACCGCTTTGTTATTTACACTTCCGGCCAAAGAAATAATCGTTCCTTCGCTCGCCATAACTCATGGTCTGCAATCAACACTCGCCGAGACCTCACAGTCCACACTGGCAGGACTGGCTTACGGCTGGTCGCCATTGGTGTCATATTCTTTCCTGGTTTTCTTTGTGCTTTATCTGCCCTGTCTCGTAACGGTATGGGCGATCTGGAAGGAGACCCGGAGAATCAAATGGCTGCTCATGAGCCTGGCTGTATCTCTCGTCACGGCTACAGGGGTCACGCTTCTTATTTATCAGGGCGGGAAGCTGCTGGGATTTCCCTGATAGCTGCAGGCCCGGCAGGCGATGCCATGGATGGCCTGACACTCGGCGAAGATGTGTTCGCACGCGGCACACAGTCACGTCCTACGTGCCGGGTTCCATCGTCGTCCATAACATGCAGGTCACTATAAAGACAAAGGAGAATCCTCTGATGATCGCATATGGACCGGTGCCCTCCAGGCGTCTCGGACAGAGCCTCGGCATTAACAACATCCCCCCGAAGAATTGTACCTACTCATGTGTTTACTGCCAGGTAGGACGCACCCTGAACCTGCAGTCAGAGCGCTCAACGTTCTACGAAACGGATGACCTTATCACCGAGGTAAAAGAAAGCGTGAACAGAGCCGATGAAGCGAACGAGCCCATCGATTATCTGACATTTGTACCAGATGGCGAACCCACACTCGATGTGCACCTCGGCCGAGAGATCGATTTGCTGAAGTCTCTTGGGAAGAAGATTGCTGTCATAAGCAATGCATCACTTTTGCCCCGCCCTGATGTGCGGAATGAACTGATGAATGCGGATTGGGTGTCCGTGAAGGTGGATAGCGTGGGCGAGGATACCTGGCGCAGGGTCAACCGGCCCCATCGGGATCTGGACCTGGAGGCAATACTGGACACCCTGCTGCTGTTTGCCGATACCTACACAGGGGAACTGGCAACGGAGACGATGCTGGTTGCCGGTCTTAATGACAGTGAGGAACAGGCGGAAGATGTAGCCGACTTCCTCACAGCACTCGCACCGGATGAGGCCTATGTGTCGATCCCGACTCGCCCCCCTGCTGAAGATTGGGTACGGCTGCCGGACGAGCACACCATCAACCGCTACTATCAGATCATCTCCGAAGCTGTTGCTGGAGCCGAGTATCTCATAGGCTATGAAGGGAATGCCTTTGCTGCCACCGGAGACGTGGCTGAAGACATACTGAGTATCACGGCAGTCCATCCGATGCGCGAGGAAGCGGTGAAAGAGGTGTTGGATCGTGCAAACGCGAACTGGGCAACCATCGACAATCTGATCCAGCAGGATTTGCTCATTGAAACCACATACGAGGGACACAAGTATTATCTCAGGCGAACCGTCGGTCAACACAATACATAGTTGGTCGGGGAACACAGACCAGGCCCTCCTGTTGGTCTGTTGTATTGAAGCGTCAGGTGCAACAGCAACCAGGCGGAGGCTTTCATGAAGATTGCGGTTGCATCCAATTCGCCAAGTCTCGATGACGGGGTGGTCACAAGGCTTGGAACGTGTAATCACCTGCTTATCATCGACGCCGAAACGATGGATTATGAGGTGCTCCCTGGCGCACCGGCTTCAGAGATGCAGGGAACCGGTATTCGGATGATCACACTGGCCGCCAGTCATGGTGCTGAAGCAGTCATAACAAGCTATATTCGCCCCCAGATGGAAGGGACGCTGCAGGGAGCCGGCATCGAGATCATCGCAGGGGTCGATGGTAGCGTTCGCAAAGCGGTGGAGGGGTATTTGCGGAAAGATCGTACGGCCGCACGCGAAGAGCCGGGAGCTCTCAGCGCAGCGGTCCAGCGCTCCCTCAGGCAGTTCGGGAACATTCTTCCGGTGCTGCTTGGCGTCATGCTTCTTGCAGGTCTGCTGAAGGTTTTCATCTCCCGCGAAGCCCTCACCGCGATCTTCTCAGGGCGGCCCGTCACCGATACACTCTGGGGTGCGGTTTCCGGGAGTATCTTTGCTGGAAACGCGGTCAATAGCTATGTCATCGGAGCCGCCCTGCGCGACGCCGGCGTCAGCCTCTTTGCTGTGACAGCAATGATCATCACGTGGGTCACCGTGGGGATAGTACAACTCCCGGCGGAGGCATCCGCACTGGGCACCCGATTCACGATAGTGCGAAATGCAGTTGCCTTCGTCGTATCGCTGGGTGTGGCGATGCTGACTGTGCTCGCAGTCGAGTGGTTTTCATGACCCGTCGAGACGGTGCTGTGACAGCCGGAGGATCAGAAAACAGTGGTCACTGGCGCCTGGCGATTTTCCCACTCGCCGTCGCCCTCATTTATGTGATCCTGTACCTGCTGACGCCCGACAGAACTGCGAAAGCACTTGTGGCCAGTGCCCGTATATGCCTCCAGGTCGCATTCCCTCTGGGAATCGCTTTCGTTATCATGGTGGCCCTGAACCTGTTTATCAAGCCCGCGCATGTCTCACGCTTCCTCGGAACCGGTGCCGGGCTGAAAGGTGTGGCCATCTCCACGCTGGCCGGAGCCATTTCGACGGGGCCGATCTATGCGTGGTATCCGCTTCTGAATGACCTGCGGGAAAGAGGCGCCTCCGACTTCCACATCGCCAACTTCCTGGGCAACCGTGCTGTAAAACCGTTCCTGTTACCCGTGATGGTGTTTTACTTCGGATTGACGTACACTATCGCATTGAACGCATTACTGATCATCGGAGCCATCGTGACTGCTTTGGTCGTAAGTGTATTGGCCAGAAGTCCGGACAGCGCGTCCGGGCCCACGTAGGCACTGTCACAGAAGCACTCAGCACTCCGCTCACGGCCACAGCCCACATAACCCTCCGTCATGCGCCTCGTCGAGTGCCGTCAACGTTTTCATTGTCACACGAGAAGAATTGCTCCACACAGCCGGGCAGGCGTGACTTTTTCGACTGTGCTGCACCCGCCAGCCCAGTCCGCCCAACTGCTTGCGGCTGGTCCCGTTCTGACGGCGCTTGACGAACCCCACGCTGCGTAAAGCCACCGCGGGGACGCTTCGTCAGCTGCTGTTCAAGGTTGGTGCGCTCATCTGCGAAAGCACCCGACGCTTCTGGATCCATCTCTCCTCCGGCTGGCCGCATCGGCCGCTGCTGCAGCAGGCGATCGCCGACATCT
>JBKHJK010000104.1:0-6798 GCA_046538215.1 Armatimonadota bacterium | reverse complement strand
CACGGGAGGGCAAACCATGTCGTACACGCTGGACATACCCCATGGAGCATTCCATACTGTCACCGCACCCGAGCATTGCGCGTGGCCGAATCTCACGCTGCTGCCGGGTGATGAGATCGGCGCCGTTATCCACAACCAGCCCAGCCACGCGGGAATGGTCGGTGATGTTGAGCTGTGGGTGAGTGGCGACGCGGGGGAGACGTGGCAGATGCGCAGCCAGATCAGCGACCATGAGCCGGGCCATGTGCGGATGAACGTCGCGGCAGGGCTCAACCAGGATGATGAGCTGATTGTGCTGTGCTCCGGGTGGAATCTTGACAGGCAGGGCTGCCAGACGCGCGCTGAGGATGTTGATGAAGCGCTGGTGTACATCTCCTCCGACGGCGGCCATACCTGGGAGAGCGCCGGTGAAATGCCGCCACCGCCGGAGACCATCGGCTTTACGCCATTTGGTGACACCAATATCGCGGGAGACAGCCTCGTCGTCGCCGGATACACCCGCGAGTTTGTTGACGGTACCATGATGGCCACCGATGCGCATCTGTACCGAAGTGATGACAGAGGCCGCACCTGGGAGCATGTTACCACCATTGACGAGGGCGACCACAACGAAACCGACCTGCTGGTGCAGGATGACGGCCTGTGGCTGGCCTCCGTGCGTGTGGGGGACCGGGCGAAGCATCCTGGGTATGACCGCCACAAAAATGAGCCGTATATCGTGCTGTACACCTCCGACAATCATGGTGAAAGCTGGCAGGAAGACCAGCGACTCACTCGCCCTAGCCAGCATACCTCCCACCTGCTCGGGCTCAATGATGGCCGGGTTCTGTTGACCTACGGCTCCCGCATGTCGGAGATGTACGGGGTGGTCGGCAGAATCAGCGAGGACCGCGGCGACACGTGGTCGCAGCCGTTCAAGCTCGTCGGCGATTTTCTGTCACGCGACTGCGGCTATCCCTCAGACGTACAGCTGGCAAATGGTGATATTGTCACAGCATATTATTCCAAATCCTCCCCATGGTGCCAGCGGTATCACATGGGTGTGCTGCGGTGGAATCCCGAGATGATTGATATACAAATACCGGGCAAATCGTGAGCGCTGGCAGGTGAACCAGCGGCCGGGTGCGAATAGTAACAATGTGAAATATCTCGTAAGAATGTGTACCAGAAAAAGGGGTTGAGCCAGATGAGACGGGGTTTTACACTTATTGAGCTTCTGGTGGTCATCGCGATCATCGCCATCCTGGCGGCGATATTGTTTCCAGTGTTCGCCAGGGCTCGTGAGAAGGCGCGCCAGAGCGCGTGTCTGAATAACTGCAAGCAGATGGGACTTGCCTTCAACATGTATCTGCAGGATTATGACGAGACGCTCCCATTTGCCTGCATACGCTACGAATCCTCCGCAGCCCGCCCGTGGCATGGCGGCAGCAGCACCGTGCACTGGTGGCCCGACGAGTTGTTTCCCTATGTGAAGAACCACCAGATCTTCTACTGTCCCAGCAATGGCGAGGATGCCATCGGTTACGGCTACAACGTTCGTCTCGGATACTATGGCAACCATCGGACACGATCCGGCCCGATATACGACGGGGTGAAGCTGGCTGATATTGAGTACCCCTCCCAGACAGTATGCATCGCCGACCGCCACGAAGGGGACTATCCCAGCAGCTCATGGTACCGGCTCTGGAACAGCAGCATGAACAACCCTGATCGTTGGACCACCATTCACAACGGTGGCCTGAATATCGTGTTCTGCGACGGGCACGCCAAGTGGTACAAGCCCTCCGCGGCGATGCAGGTGTCGGCCGGCGGGAGCCTGTATTACTACCCCGATCCCGAGTAATAAACTCCGGCCAGCGCACACGAAAAAAGCCACCGGTGACATCGCCGGTGGCTTGAAGTAGTCTGAGACGCAGGTGTTCAGAGCAGCTCGCTGAGATCGGCCACGAATACTCTGCGGCTTTTATCCACAAACACGTTGAAGGTGACGAGGGTGTGTGAGTAGTCCCACGCCGGATGCGGATCCACCCGGAGCTGCTTATTCTCGACATTATGCTCCGGAGCCACATTCGCCCGCACCACGTTCTGAGACGTTTCTTTCTCCAGGTCCAGCAGGCGGATGGGCACCGTCCCATCGCCCCATCCGAGCCGCCCCTTTTCATACACATCGGTCACGATGTGCCGCATATCCGGGTGCATCGCCGGATGGCCGGAGCCCTCCAGTTCCTCCGACAAAAGCCCCCAGTTGCTGCCATCGTACCGCACCTGGATCATCCGCATCACCTCATCCACCGTCAGGTTCATCATCACCCGCTCGCTGTCGGGGCACCAGTTCGGATGATGGCCCCGGACGCGCCATTTTTCGAACGGGATGGCCATAGAGATTTCGCTGCCGTCGGGCCTGCAGATCACCACCGCCCGCCCCATTGCCCCGTCCTCATCATGTGGAATCCACCGCCACACGAACTGCAGCCGCTCGCCGTCCGGGCTCCACTTCACATGAAAGCCGTAGAAATCGCCGGTTTCGGCCATATCCGGAGCGATATCATCCTCCAGCGCGTCGGCGATCTGCCTGTGACTCACCGCGAGATGTGCCTCACCGGTTTCGGTGTCGGTGATATAGATACCGTCATCATCGGCGGCACCGTGGTTTTGTGGCACATATTCCTCCGGCGCCACCACGCCGTATCCCGCCTGCGTCGCACCCGTCCGCAGCAGGCACGAGCTTACCAGGTACTTCCCGTCCGGTGACGCCATATAGACGGTTCCGTCCAGCGCCATCGCTTCTCCGGTCGTGACATCCACCTTCATCGCAAACGGCTGCCATGTCGCCGTATCCATGTCATTGAAAAAAAGCTGCTCATCTGACGCTCCCCATTGTGCATGAGCGCCCATCTGGGTATCCCATCCGAAAGTTTCGAAGGCCAGCTCCACGTCGCCTGTCTGGAGGTTGATGACCACCACCTCCGCCGGATCGCCCGGCTCGGGAACCCGGCTTTCGTCCAGCATTCGCGTGACCGCCATGTAGCGTCCGGAGGGGCTGATGGGGGAGGTGTCAAAGAAGCGGTGGAAGCAACCCTCAATGTGTGGCGTGATGCACCACACCGGCACATCAGGGTCGTATTCGGTATATCTCGGGAAACTGTCCGACAGTTGTCGTCGCATGTTCCTCGTCCTTTCCGCAACCGAGTATCAATTCTGCACTATTCGATCACTTCGGCCATATACATATCACACTTCCCGCGCCGATCGGAGGTGAACAGCACCCACCGGTCATCGGGCGAGAATATGGGGTGGGGATGGCTCATCTGCGTCTCCCAGGAGGTGTCATGCCGGCACAGCCTCCGCACGTGGCAGACACCCTCCTCGTGGGTGATCAGGCCCATCCAGTTGCCGCCATCGTCGTCCTCGGGGCCGAGGTACGCGCCGTCGCCGATCACCAGGGAGTTGTCGCTGCTGCTCTGGATGTGACTCGCCCGGTGCTCCCCCGGCCAGCGGTACTGCCGGATCCAGGTGCCGTCCGGCCGGATGAAGCAGTCGAAGGTCAGCATCTGCCCGCCCGATTCGACGCTGCACTGAAAGCCCACCTCACCGGTTTGCGTGAAATACTCGTGCCCGACGGATTCGTTGCAATGCTGGTGATACAGCTTATGAGCGGCCGCGGGGGTTTCATTGACATCCACCGTCCACATCCGCTGCTGCACCTGCGCCCAGCGTCCCTCGTGACAGAACATAATAAGGTCCGGGTCATGCGGGTGGATGCAGACGTGGCTGATCCATGCGTGCTCGCCCCAGCAGGCCAGGGCTTCCCCACTTTCGGTCTCGATGCGCATGACCACACAGGCCGGCCGCCGGAAAAACCGCTCCTGCATGGTGCTGTAAATGACGCCGGTTTCGGTGCTCAGTTCAAGCTGTGGCTGGTAGGCGCAGGCGAGGTGGCTTCCGTCGGCGGTGATGGTGGGCAGCGCCAGCCTGAACCCCTCGGGGCATTCATACAGGACCTCTTCCTCGAACGTATCCAGCCGCACCTGGCGGATCTGGCGGCCCGCACAGACATACGCAATTTCCTTTTCCGGATGCACGGACGCCAGTTGCGGGTTCAGGCCCTCGGAATCTGTAAGCTGAACGATTTGTCCGCTGTCAAGCTGTAGCATATGAAGCTGTGGGGAGCCGCTACGGTGGGAGCCAAAGACAATCCGCTCCCCGTCGCCGGTGAAGCTCGTGGAGGTGAAATACAGGTGGTGGTCGTGTGCGCTGCTGCCGGTCAGGCGCTTCACCCGCGCACCAGTCTCATCCTCGACGTATTCCTCGATTTCAGAAGGCCATGTATCGCCTCGTGCCATGGTGGATGCTCCTTTATGTGGCAATCACCGATAACTGCAGAGTAGTTATGGATACACGCGGCTTTAACCTCCCCTGATTTTGCGCAAGCGACTTCAGGCACGTGGAAAACGGAGAGAAGTCAATTCGCAACCTTTGGCCTCCTCAACGTTCTAAAGTCTATGAGCGCGTACGAATCCGTTGCGATAGGAGCTCCCGTTTTGGCCATTCCCCTGATTGATTTGAAGTCGGAGTATCTCGAGTTGCGTGATGAAATTCTGCCGGCGATTGATGGGGCCCTCGAATCGATGCAGCTTTTCCTGGGCCCCAATGTCCAGGCCCTGGAGCAGGAGTGGGCGAGTTTTTGTGGCACCAGGTTTTCCATCGGCGTCTCCAACGGCACCGAGGCCCTGGGACTGGCGCTGCGGGCCATGGATGTCGGTTCCGGAGACGAAGTTGTCACCGTCTCGTGGACCTTCTTCGCCACCATCGAAGCCATTATCCACGTCGGCGCAACGCCCGTGCTGGTTGACATAGACCCCGATACCTACTGCATGGATCCGGCGGGGCTGGCGGATGCGATCACCGAAGACACCGCCGCGGTCATACCCGTTCATGTGTTCGGACACCCCGCAGATATGGACGCTATCAAAGAACTATGCGAGCCGCGGGGTATCGGGATACTGGAGGACGCCGCCCAGGCCCACGGTGCCGAATACCGCGGGCAGAAGGTTGGCGCCATCGGTGACGCCGCGGCATTCAGCTTTTACATGTCCAAAAACCTCGCCGGGTATGGCGAGGGCGGCATCGTCACCACCAGCGACCCCGTTATCGAGCAGAATGTACGCAGGCTCAGAGACCACGGCCAGGACGGCTCGGGAGGGTTCAAATGCGTCGGCTATAACGCCCGGCTGGATGAGATCCAGGCGGCCATCGTCCGGATCAAGCTCCAGCGGCTGGCCGATAACAACGAAAAGCGCCGTCGCAATGCCGCACTCTACAACGAGCTTCTGGCGGATGAAGACGTTATCCTCCCCACCGTCGCTGAGGGGTGCACCCACGTTTATCATCTGTACACGATCCGCAGCGGCAGGCGCGACGCCATCGCAGAAGCCCTCGACGCCAGTGACATCGGGTATGCGACGCATTATGCAAAGCCGCCGCACACCCATCCGGCCTGTGAGCCCCTCGGTCTGTGTGATGTTGAGCTGTCGGTGACCGAACAAGTGGCCGGGGAGGTCATTTCGCTCCCCATGTATCCCGACCTGTCCGAAGAGCAAATTCACGAGGTCTGTGAGGTCGTCAAAAGCGTGCTGTGAGCGCATTTCATCCCCATAGCCCTGTTTTATTCCGTCCGCCCGCACCGATCCGGGAGAGTTTCTCTTCGTGAGAAGGAGTTCCCGTCCGATGCGGCGAAGATTGCAATAAATGCCCCCTACACCAGGATGTCAGGATAAACACTGCTCCCCCTCATCAAGCACAACTCTCTGGGCGGTGATGCCGCTTGAACGGCCGGGCCGATACAATACTCGTGGTCCGGGGCGTGGAGGAATACGACAATGGCGGAAATACTCGTTGTTGACGACGATGTGACAATCCGAAATCTCATCACCGAGGCCCTCGAACGGGAGGGCATGGAATACGAGGAGGCGCAAAACGGGCGCGAGGCGCTGCAAAAGCTCGCTGCGAGAGCCGATGATATGTTCGACTGCATCCTGCTGGATATCGAAATGCCGCAGGTCAATGGCTGGGACGTCCTCAAGGCTGTCAGGAGCAATCCGCTGTGGGCTGACACACCGGTCCTTGTCCTCACCGGCTACGCCAACAGTCCCGACGATGTTGCCAGGATCACAGAATACGACGGGGTATATGTGGAGAAGAAGGGTGATTTTCTGGCGAATGTCGGTATGTTTTTGAAGCGGATGATTGATATGTAACAAAGACCGCCCCGCATGATACGGGACGGCCCGTGTGTTATATACTCAATTCGCCCCCTGCACGACGAAGCGTGCCCGGCCGCACGGTGGGCGTTTTTCTATTTCAAAAACAGCTCCACCACCGGCACGATCACGTCAGGCCGCTGTGTCGGCATCTCCAGAATAAGCGTATCCTCAGACGCCGCCGGAACCTTCCGGTGGGTCTGGTGCTGCTTTGAAATCTGAAGCTCCGAACCATCGTTCAGAAGCTGGGCGTATTTCACCTTCTTGCCCAGGCCCGGGACGTGCATGTGTTTGAAGGGCCAGGCGAACATGTGCATGTACACCCGGTCACCGTTCTGTGTCAACCGCGTGTCCTGCGGCGCCTCGAAATCTGACGGGCCGCAGCCGTAGATGCTCCGACCATGCAGCTTCATCCACTCGCCGACAGCCTTCAGCCGCTCCGTCGCACGCGGCTCGATCTGCCCCCGCGAGGTCGGGCCGACGTTGAACAGCATGTTGCCGCCCTTGGTCACCCCGTCGATCAGCATCTGCACCATCA
>JBKHJK010000103.1:0-6805 GCA_046538215.1 Armatimonadota bacterium | reverse complement strand
CCTACATCCCGGTGATGTCGGAACCGGTTGCCGTCTATGCCCGTCATCTGGGACTGCACGCCCACCCGGACGCCCAGGTCTTTACGCTCCCCATCGTCGCCGGGTTCGTCGGAGCCGATACGGTCGGGGTGATGACGGCGGCGAATATCACCCAGCGGCAACCCACGCTGGCCATTGACATCGGCACCAACGGTGAAATCGTTTTGTGGTCCGGTGAGCGCTTGCTGTGTGCCTCAACGGCCGCCGGTCCCGCGTTTGAAGGCGCGCAAATCAGCCAGGGAATGTACGCAGCGCCCGGGGCGATATCCGAGGTTTACCTGGTCAACGGCGATCTGCAGATACGGACCATTGACAACGAGCCGGCACGGGGCATTTGCGGAAGCGCGCTGTTTGATGTCACCGCCTGTCTGCTGGAGTCGGGTGCGCTGGAAGAGAACGGGCGGCTGGCCGATGATGTCGGCGAGATACCCGACGCCATTGCTGCACGCCTGGTCGGTGAGAATAACGAACGGTCGGTGACGCTGGCGGATGAAGAGATGGCTCATAACGGCCACGCGGTCTATCTGACCCAGAAGGATATCCGCGAGATTCAGCTTGCAAAGGGCGCTGTTCGTGCCGGTGTCGAGCTGCTTCTCGAGGAGGCCGGTATGGAGATCGGTGATATTGATGAGATCCTGTTGGCCGGTGCATTCGGCAACCACATCCGGCCTGCGAGCGCTGTGGCCATGGGAATCCTGCCGAAAATACCGCTTGAGAAGATTACCCCTGTCGGCAACGCTGCGGGGGCGGGCTGCGTGATGGCGCTGTTATCAACCAGGGAGCGGGAACGTGCCTGTGAGCTTGCCTGCCGGGCAGAGCACGTCGAGCTGTCCCGCTCACCTGATTTTCAAACGAAGTTCATGGAGACAATGCTATTTGCATAGTTCGCAATGTCGGTTATAATATGTCCCGATGAGGATTGACATGCCGCAATATCCCGACCCGCATCGTGCGGAGGGCAAAAGAGTACAGGAGGACCTGACATGGCAGAGCTGCAGGCAATGGCCGATGCCGTTATAGCCGGAGACCGCGACACGGTGGCGGATCTGGCACAGGCGGCTCTTGACGAAAACGTGGATCCACAGACCATTATCAACGAAGGACTTATCGCCGGTATGAACGTTGTGGGCGAAAAGTTCAAGAACAACGAGTTTTATGTGCCGGAGGTGTTAATTGCTGCCCGGGCCATGCATGCAGGGATGGATCTGGTGAAGCCGCTTCTGGCTGATTCCGATGTATCTTCGAAGGGCAACATCATCATTGGCACCGTCAAGGGCGACCTGCACGACATCGGCAAAAATCTCGTGGCTATGATGCTGGAGGGCGGCGGCTTCGATGTGTACGACCTCGAAGTGGATGTGCCCCCGGAGAAGTTCGTTGAGGCAATCAATGAATACGACGCCAACGTCGTGGCGCTGTCGGCGCTTCTGACAACGACGATGCCGTCAATGCAGACAACCATTGACGCCATCAGAGAAGCCGGTCTCGCCGACGACGTTGCAATCATCATCGGCGGCGCCCCGGTCACGCAGAATTACGCGGATGAAATCGGCGCTGACGGTTATGCGCCTGATGCCGCATCTGCGGTGGATCTGGTCAACTCCCTGCTTGGTTGAGAGCGAGATTGTCCCAGGGGCTAATAACAGTCGGGTCGCCCGGCGCGTGAATGATGGGCGGCCCGCTTTGTCACATGACACGGGTTGCGGCCGGGCTGCTCACCCGCCAGACCAGCCTGTGCGCGGACAGGTACCGCATGGGCACGATGAAAACTTCGGTGAATTCGGCGTTGACGGTGCCCGGGCGTTTAATACCAGCACGTATTCTTACGACACTGTGACAGACGACCGTTTCGCTCTTTCGAAAGCGGGGCATCACACTGCCGTGTCTGATGAGAAGGGACCCAAAGACATGCTCATTGGTCTTGCCATCCTGCTGGTTGCCATAGCATTGGGCGCGGCCGGCCAGCTGCTGTTGAAGACTGGCGTCAACAGCCTTGGCGCAGATCCAACACCGCTGTATGTGCTCAAATCGTTCATCAAAAAGCCCGTGATCCTCGGCGGGTTTGCCTGCTACGGGGTCAGCTCGCTGTTTTACCTTGTTTCCCTCTCAAAGCTCGATCTCAGCTATGCCTATCCCATGATCGCTCTCAGTTACGTCATTGTGGCAATTCTGTCGTACAAGTATCTCGGAGAGGGGCTGCCCTTTTTGCGAATTGTGGGCATTGTCGTCATCATAGCCGGTGTGACGATGGTCGCGCTGAGCCACGACAATGGCGCAAGCCCGCAGGTTCCACAGGAACCGCCGGCGGCCAAACAGAGCCTGCAAGATCCGGGCGCCACATAAATACGCCTCGCGCCCCACATCCTCCAGGACTCGCACCAGCCGGCCCTTTTTTGTATCATTATCCTCGGGATTCTCGGTGACACGGCCACGCGACCCCGGAAACCCCATCACACTGATCGCCAAAACCGCTCACCCCTGCATACTGTGATCGGGCCATGTGGAAATCACCAGGCGGCAGCATAACTGCAGATCTTGTCGTTATCATCGGGCTGGCAGCGCTGATGCTCGCCTTCTGGGGCACCTGCATTTTCGGACACGACGTACCCGTGGCCGGGATCTACCAGCAGCATTTCGCGCCCTATGCCGAGGGCTCTGCACCCGAGCTAACGAGGCAGTGGGACTCGCTGTTGTGGGACAGTGTTGCGCAGTTTTATCCCTGGCGAATGCTGGCTCACCGCAGCTTCACGGAGTTTGGCGAGTTCCCCCTGTGGAATCCCCACCAGCTTTGTGGCACGCCGTTTGTGGGCAATGGCCAGAGCGCACTGTTCTATCCCCCTCACTGGATCCTCGGTCTCACCGATACAGCGACGGCGATGGGGATCATCAACGCGCTGCATTACTTTCTGGCCGCCCTTTTTGTGTTCCTGCTGGTTCGCACGCTGGGGGGTGATCTGGCGGCCTCGGCGCTGGCCGGCCTGGCGTACGCGTTCGGCGGCTTCATGGTGACCTGGACGGAGCTTCCGAGCCTCATGGAGACGGCCACATGGCTCCCGGCGGGGCTGCTGGGGGTTGAATGGCTGTTTCGGGGGCGAATGTGGCGGGGAGCGGCACTGACTGCCCTGGCGCTCGGCTGCGCGATACTGGCGGGGCATTTCCAGATAGCCGCATACGTGTGGATGGTGACTATCGGCAGCGCACTCGTCCATTGTGTGTACTGGGCCAGCGCCCGGCGGAAAAGACAGCGAATGGCCCCGTATCGCGCCACCGCGATCGGCCTGGTTGTGGCAGTCGTCCTCGGAGCGGGTTTCGGCGCAATACAGCTTTTGCCAACCATGGAGCTGGGAGCCAACTCGCCGCGTGGCGGTGGAGAGCTCTCTGCGGAGGGCTACCGGTTTCATCTGCAGCGCAGTATGGCGCCGGTGGAGCTGAAGACGATCGTGGATCCGGACTTTCTGGGCTCGCCCGTTGACGGTGACTATCCGGGCGTCAGCTACAGCGAGCACTGCGCGTATCTGGGGACTATCGCCTTCATCGGCATCATCCTGGCCCTCATCTGGGGCCGCCGCAACCGGCATATCATGCTGTATGGCGGGATCGCGGTACTGGCGTTGTGGACCGCACTCGGCGGGCTGCCATCATACGCGTACTACTTCTGGCTGCCCAAAGTGGGGCTGGCGGGAGGATTCTCCCGGCTTTTATCCGTTTTTACATGTGCGGGCGCAGTCGTCGCTGGCCTGGGATACACGGCGCTTATCAAACAATTCGGCAAAAAAGAGCGCCGGTGGGCCTCGGGTCTTTTGTGGATACTGGTTGCGTATGCCCTTTTCCGCGCCGTTCCGTGGGCGTACGAGTTTAACCCCCGTACGCCGGTGGAAAAGCTATACCCGGAGACCGAGATCACAACGACCCTCCAGCAGCTTGACGGACGGGTGCTGGCGGTGACCGAGCCGGAGGACTGGACGCTGCAGGAGCTTCCGGAGGCCCTGCTGCCGCCAAATTCGGCAACGGTGTACGGCTACGATAGCATCAATGGCTACGATTCGCTTTTCACGAAGACATATCGGCAATACGCCAACCGCGTGCAGGGCGGTATCGCCTCACCGGCGGCGAACGGGAACATGGTGCTGATTTCAAAGCCGTTTGCGGCTCCCGATGCGGCGTGTGAGTATTACGTGTCGCAGGCGTCGATCTCCACGGAGACACTGGATGTTGAACCGGGCAGGATCGAGCTGATATACAACGGACCCGGCGGGTATATCTACAGAGATCGGGCCGCCGCTGCATACGCCGTGGAGACCGATGGTGTGGCTTCTGGCGTTCACGATAACCCGGTCATACCGGCTCATCGGGCGGGGATGAACCGCATTTATCTGCTGGACTATCCCCGTGGCCGTGCCCGGATTGCCGAGGGATACTATCCGGGCTGGATCGGCATGGCTCAGGGACAGGCCCGGCCGGTGCAGCCTGCCGACGGCGTCTTTATGTCAATCAGTGGATTTAACCAGAAAAACATCCTGCATTTGTGTCTGCTGTACTATCCGGCCAGCGTTGCTTTCGGCGGATTTTTGACACTGCTGGCGATCGCGGCCGCAGCAGCACTTTTCACTGCCCGATGTATCATGATCAGACTCCCATAGAAAGCACCTGGTGGATTGATTGCGCGTCTTATTGATATTCCCGAGATTCCGATACCCCTCCGGCGACCCGCCGCTGGGTGTCGCCTATCTGGCCGCATCGCTCCGTGAAGCCGGACATGAGCCATATATTTTCGACGGCACCTTCTCGCGCAGGCCCGTTGATGACCTCCGGAGGCTGCTGAGGGAACGCGAGTTTGACCTGGTCGGCTGCACGGTATTGACCTCGATGCTGGATTCGGCGGCCGAGGTTTTCCGCACGTGTGCTAAATACAGCCACAGCCCGGTGATCGCTGGCGGCCCGCATGCAACGGTGATGCCACAGCAGACGCTGGGTCTGGAGGGCGTGGATGCTGTGCTGGTGGGCGAGGGTGAAGAAACCTTCGTGCAGATGGCCGACCTCGGGGGCGACTACACGCAGGTCCCCGGATTCTGGTACCATGAGAACGGTGGTATCGCCCATACCGATCCGGCGAGTCCCATCGAAGACATCAATGCCATCCCGTTCCCTGCCCGCGATCTTTTGGACATGGCGCGGTATATGGAGATCTGGTACCAGCTTGATGCTGTGAAATACGGCCTGCGGGGGACTTCGATACTGGGTTCTCGTGGCTGTCCGTATAACTGCGCGTACTGCCAGCCGACGCTGCGGAAGATTTTCGGCCGGCAGGTGCGCTTTCGCTCACCTGAAAACATTGTCACAGAGCTGCAGCAGCTCAAAAGCAACTACAATCCCGACGGCGTCATGTGGCTTGATGACACCTTTCTCATCGACCAGGACTGGATGCGTGATCTGTGCGACAGGATCATTGAGGCGGACCTGGACATGATCTGGGGGTGCAACATCCGGGCCGACCGCGCCGACCGGGAGATTCTGGCGTATATGCAGCGGGCGGGGCTGCGAATCGTCCATGTCGGCATCGAATCCGCCAGCCAGCGGGTGCTGGATGACATCTATCACAAGGGCATCACCATCGAGCAGGTGAAACATACCGTCACAACCGCCCACGACCTGGGGCTGAACGTCCGGGGATACTTCATGCTCGGGGCGCCCACGGAGACCGAAGAGGAGTTGTGGAAGACGGTACAGCTGGCCAATCGTCTGCCGCTGGACGATGTGAGCTTCAGCATCACCACACCGCTGCCGCACACGCACCTGTATGAGGAGACGAAGCACCTGATAGACAGCGACTTTTCGGAATTTGATTACTACAAGCGCGCGGTTTATAAAGAAGACGCGATTATCAACAGGCGGAAGCTGGACTGGATCAAGAAGTGGGCGTACCTGAAGTTCTACCTGGGTCCGCGGCGGCTGTGGCGGACGATTAAATCGGTCCTCGGGATCAGCGGCATCAGGAAGATGCTTCTGAAAATCCAGCGTTTCTGAACCTGGCTCACCGGGCGAGAGATCATGGGTACCATCAAGCGCGATGAAATCAGAGCCGTCGTCCTGGTCGCCGCGGGGATCATGGTCGTAACCCTCATGCCCTACATCGCCGCCCTCCGCATGACGCCACCGGCTGCGGAGTTTGGCGGCTTCATCTGGGGCGTTGACGACGGCAATGTCTATCTCTCCTGGATCCGCCAGGCCTCCGAGGGACGCATCTTTCTGGGCGACCAGTACACCACCGAGGCGCAAAACCCCCATTTCTTCAACTTCTTTTTGCTCATTGCGGGATGGCTCTGTCGCCTGACGGCCCTGGCGCCCATCTACGTCTTCCACGCCCTGCGATTCATCGGGGGAATATTTGCCCTGACTGCCCTGTACTGGCTGGTGTCGCTTTTGACGCAGGACCGCTGGATTCGCTCGGCGTCGCTGGGACTGGCCGCCCTGGGGTCCGGTCTGGGCTGGGTGGTGGTTCTTTTGGACCCCACGGGCTCATGGGGCCTGCATCCGGTGGATGTGGGCGTCAACTGGCAGGTGCAGCCCGAGGCGATCACCTTCATCTCGGCGCTGCTGAACCCGCTGTTTATTACCTCCATGGGGCTCATCTGTCTAACTCTCGGTTTCTCACTTATTGCCCTGGAGCGCCGGGACACGCGCTCGGCGATCATCGCCGGCGTGTGCCTGCTGATACTCGGCAATATCCACTCCTACGACATCTTCGCCATACACCTGACGCTGGGCC
>JBKHJK010000102.1:0-6841 GCA_046538215.1 Armatimonadota bacterium | reverse complement strand
CATTCAGGTTGTCCAGCGGCGACCAGCGCACATCGAGCTGCATGTTTTCCGACGAAGAAGGCGAATCGCTGGCACTCGAAGAGGAATCGTTTTGTGACAGGCTGGCAGTCAAAGACAGGTCGTCCATGGGGTCATAGGTGCCCCGGACGTCCCACTGCTTCGTTTCGCTGTCCCGGTCGCTGTCGCTGTCGGCGGTTATGTAGTTTTGTCGAGAGTTGGCAAAGGAGCCGCTGAGGCTGTACGAAGCCTCCGAGGGGGCCCAGCGCCACCTCAGGCTGTTGTTGGTGTCTTCGCTGGTGCTGCCCGCGCTGTCGTTGGCATATTTCTGACGGCTGAGGGTGAGGTCGGGCCAGCCGGGAAAGTCGAGGTCTATGTCAAACTCCTGCCGGTCGGTATTGACCGAAAAGCCACTGCTGCCGGTGGTGTTATCGGTCTGGGCGGTCCCGGCGGCGAAGGTATTATATCCGCTCCCGTAGCCTCCGTAATCATCGTAATATCCGCCGCCGTAAGAGCCGTCGTAAGAGCCGTCATAGCTGCCTCCGAAAGATCCGTAACCGGTTGAATAGCCCTGGGTCCGCTCCATCTCCGAAAACCGCGAATAGATTCTCACGTGGTCCATCGGGTCCCAGTTGATACCGATGTCGGTGCCCTTCTCCTGCTGATAAAAGCCGCTGGAGTTGATGTAGCTGAAATCCGGATCTATGTCGCGATACGAAATCAGGGTGCGCAGGCCCGGCCGGTCGTAATTGAGATTGATCTGCGATGCATTTCCGGTGGTATTACCGTCATTGCTTTCGCCGAAATCGCCGCGAAGCGAAAGATTATCGTTGATGCGGTAGTTCAGATCAAAGCCGGTGACCTCGGTGTCCGCGCTTTGATAGTTCGTGGTCAGATCGTAATAGTACCGTACGACCACCAGGGACGTGGGAGGGACGGCCCGGCGGAAGATAATGCGGCCGATGTTCCGGTACGAGTCATAGTCAACCCCTTCGGCCTGCTCGACGTTATCCACCAGCACCACCAGGGCCTGATCAATGGTCTTACGCTCACCCTTGTAGGTAACCGTCGTGCCATTGGAAATGATCGGGCGGTAAGTGGTGTCGAAGGGACCGGTACTGCCGGATCCCTGATAGACATCCTCCTGGTATCCGACGGTGTCTGATTGAATGTCCGGGCGGTCCTGTTCAACCCGGGTGAACCCCACCAGCAGCCTGTTGTTCAGCAGCGGCATCTCCGCGCGGTAACCCGTCAGGGTCCCCACATCCGCGCCATATCCCGCTGACTGGTAGCTGACGGAAATGACCTGCGTGTCAGGGATGATCTTCGGCGGGTTGTCACCGACCTCAAACCACAACTGGCCGCTCTGGTAATCCAGCCGGTAATCCTCCCCGAACTCCTGCACCTCCTCACCGACCTTGACGACTTCAGAGCCGTCAATAATGGGGGTGTAGGTCAAAAAGTACGGTCCGGCGGTGTTGTTGCCCTGGATGGTCTGATTGCGCGTTACGCCCTTGTCTTTTGATCGAAAGGCGCGGAGCAGCCCGTCGTTGGGGAGGCGCTGATCGAGCTGGTATCCCGTCAGGGTCTTGCTGAATGATACGAACTCGTTGCCCGCGAGGTTGATATTCAGATCGCCGTAAAAAAGCGACGTATCGTGGCCGGAGTACCCGGCGATCCAGCGAGTATGATCTTCATCGTATCCGCTGTAGGAGAAATCGGCCTGGAAACCGAACTCCTTCCAGATCGGCCCCTCCACATGGAGACTACTCTGTCGCTGGATGTCGTCGGTATCCCAGTACTGCCCCTGGAAGGCCGATTCAGATCCATCAATTGTGTGCTTCTGGAAGGTAAGCTGGTTGTGGCCGGTTACCTGCACCCCCTGGAAAAGCTCCCAGCGGCGGAAGGCGTCCTGGATTGTTTCCAGCACGTCGGCGTGTGCATCGTGGGGGACGCCGTTAAGGCACACAACCGCCATCACGATGCACAGTAAGGCTGTCCAATCGCGTTTACATCTCGACTGCATGAACTGGTAACTCCCGCGGGTACCCATGGGTGTACGGGCCCAGCATGTTTCGTATTTACTGTAGGTTCGACGCACCTGTCGGCCTGAGGGTTCCAACCTCGCCAGTTTCTTCGCCTAACGGCTGGTGGGCAAAAAAGCCCTGACGACCAGCCACGCTGTCAGACCGAGGGGGAAACATGAAAAGGTGAGCAAAAACCATGGAAAGCCCGGCTGCCTGTTTGCGGACGCGTCAAACCCCACCCAGATAGCAATAATCAACCACAAAAGCCCCAAAACCAGCGCCGCCATGATCCCGACGATCAGCCATACTCCGGCAATAGCTCCCATACCTTCAATGAAATCCGTTTCCATCCCCTCAACTCCCTTCGACTGTTTTATCGTCTCTGCATGACGGCTGTAGAGAAACATACCTGACGGCGTTTCGAAGTGCAAGAGCTGCGAAGATGTTATGTTTTGAGGCAGGGAAATGCCCGCTGAAGCGTGAAACAGTGTTACACGTTCGGCGCGGCGCTTCACTATCGCGTCTCGGGCAGTGTCTCACAAAAAGCCTTGTGTATTTCCGCCAAATCTTCGAACCATTAAAAGCTGGTGTGAGTATGGATATGCGAAAGTCAATTGCAATCATCATGATTGTCGCTGTGGGATTCGTTTTGTGGGGGTGTCCCTCCCCGACGCCGCCCGAGACCGGGCCTGCCGAAGAGGGCGAACAGGCGACCGAGGTGGAGATGTGGACGATCTGGAACACCGAACCCCGGAAAAGCGCGCTGGCCCACATGGTGGACGATTTCGAGGCGCGTCACCCCAACATCAACGTGAATGTCACCCACGTGGAGCCGGACGCCTACAAGACCCGTATCCGCGTGGCTCTCGGAGGAAACCAGCCGCCCGATATCTATTTCGTGTGGTCCGGAGAGAAGATGCTGCACAATTTCGTCAGGGGCGGGCAGGTGGCGGGACTGAACTCGTATCTGGATGCAAACGAGGGGGAGTGGCGAAAGCGGCTCATCCCGGCCTCTCTGGACCGCTTCACCTTCGACGGCACCGTCCGCGGCATTCCCTACCTGCTGCAGTGTACCTTCTTCTTTTATAATAAGGACATGTTCGAAAAACACGGCTGGGACGTTCCCGAAACCTTTTCGGAGCTGCTGACGCTGTGTGAGACCATCAAGCAGGCGGATGTGACGCCCATTGCACTGGGCAATGTCCCCAAGTGGCCCGCCCATCATTTCCCCTTTGTGCTCACCCAGCGGCTGATGGGTAAAAAGGCCTCCGAGGCTCAGTATGATCCCACCGGCCCGGGTGATTATTCCAACCCGGCATTCACCCGCGCTTTGAGCATGTTTCAGGAGATGGCCGACAGGGGGTTTTTCAACCGCAGTCCCAATGCCACCACCCGGCAGATGGCCCGTGCGCTGTTTTATTCTGGCAGGGCGGCCATGTTTTACACCGGCACCTGGGATTTCGCCCGCTTTTCGGAGGGCGGGGAGGCGCCCGAGGAGTTCCGGGACGCGTGGGATTTCTTCAACTTTCCGGCTGTCGAGGGTGGCAAAGGCGACCAGGAGGCACTGGCAGGGTCACCCGACGGCTACGTCCTCCATGCCGACAGCGAGGTGCAGGACGCCGCAGCCACTTTTCTGAAGTATATGACAACGAAAGACGCCGCCCGGCGCTTCGTCAGCGAATGCCAGGAACTGGTGCAGGTCAATGAGGCGGTGACATCCGAAAACGCCGGGCCGAAACTGCAGAAATACGCCCGCATGGTCGAAGAGGCCGACACGATCACCCCGTGGATGGACACCATGATGGTGCGCACCGTGGCCGAGGAGTATATGAACGGTGTTCAGGCCCTCATTGACGGGGATACGACGCCGGAAGGGGTCATGCAGCAGGTGCGAAAGAGGCAGGCAGCGGTCAAAGAGCGGATGGAAGACGGCCAGCTTCCCGCCGAGTTGCTGGACGAATAACAGGATATCATGAAGCGCTCACCCCTCATCGGTTATCTGCTGGTCTTCCCTGCAGTGGCGGTTTTTGCGCTGTACGTGGCCTATCCCCTGCTGCACACCGTGGTGTTGAGCGCGTACGCGTGGAGCCCGGTTGACCCTCGAAAAATCTACCTCGGCCTGAGCAACTTCCTCGAGCTGGGCGGCGATCCGAACTTCGGGGTCGCCCTGCGCAACAATGCGTATTTCATCATCATCTCTTTGGCCGTGCAGATGCCGCTGGCCATGGCCCTGGCGGTCGGGCTCAACTCCGCCATCCGCCGGCACCAGGTCCTGCGCACCATCTTCTTTTCTCCGTTCGTTCTACCAGTTGTGGCGGTGGGACTGGCGTGGCAGCTCATTTACGAGCCGAACTTCGGAGCGATGAATGCGCTGCTGGAGGCTTTTGGTCTTCACTCATTGACCACCGGCTGGCTGGGGGAGCCACAGACCGCCATCATCGCCATCATCGCCGTCTCCTGCTGGCGGTACACCGGCTTTCACATGATGATCCAGCTTGCCGGCCTGCAGGCGATACCGGATGAGCTGTACGAAAGCGCCCGCATTGACGGCGCCAGCAGATGGCAGATCTTCACCCACATCACCCTGCCGTCCATGCGCCGCATATTGCTTGTAGATGCCCTGCTGATCACCGTCGGATCGGTCAAGATATTCGACCTCGTGCAGGTGATGACCGCTGGTGGGCCGGGGTACGCCACCGATGTGTTGGCCACATACATGTACCGCTCGGCCTTCACCTATGACCGCATGGGCTATTCGGCTGCCATCGCGGTGGTGATGCTGGTTCTGACGCTGATACTGACGGTGTTTTACATCCGGTTCACGACCTCGGAGATGAGTGGCCGGGACCGTGTGCCGGGAACCGTCCTGGTGCAGGCAGTGGCGGTGGTCGCGGCACTCACAGTTGTTGCACGGCTGACGTGGGGGATCCCCCCGGAGCTGGCGAAGGTACTCCTCGTGGCCGCCCTCGGTGGAGCTTTCGTGCTGCTGCTGTGGGGCCTTGGTGCGGCACTCAGCCCGCTGGTCGAACGCATTCCCGACAGGTTCGTGGGTGGCCTCCGTGACGGGCTCCTGTCGGTTTTGGCGGTCGCCATGTTCATCCCGATTCTGTGGTCGCTTCTTAGTGCAGTCAAGCCCCAGAACGAGCTTTTGCTCAGCCCGTGGGCCCTGCCGAAGGAGTGGGCGTGGGAGAACCTGGTCAAAGCGTGGCATGGGGGCGTCGGGCTTTTCCTGCTCAACAGCGCCCTGGTCACCACGGTGTCGGTCTGCGTCATGCTGGTGCTGGCGACGGCTGCCTCATACGCGCTGGCGCGTTTCCGGCTTCGGGGCGGGCCGGTGATTTTCGGTGTTATCCTCGGCGGACTGCTCGTGCCGGTCCATTCGGCCCTGCTACCGCTTTTTCAGCTCAACAACGCCCTGGGCATCTCCGAATACGCAGCGGTTCTGGGGCCGTATATCGCCTTCTGCATCCCTCTGTCGGTGCTGCTCTTGCGGGCGTATTTTCAGGAGATACCACAGGAGCTTTCGGACGCGGCGATGATGGACGGAGCGGGGCACCTGCGAATCCTCTGGTCGGTCTTCGTCCCTGTGGCGAGGCCGGCACTGGCGACGGTGGCTATCTTTCAGGCGGCATGGGTGTGGAACGAGCTTTTGTTCGCCATGGTATTTCTCACCGAAAAGGCACACATGACAATTCCCGTCGGGCTGTTGACCTTTCAGGGAGAGCACGCGACGAACTGGGCGGTGGTGATGGCGGGTGTGGCAATATCCATCATTCCGGTGCTGGTGCTGTATTTCATCTTCCAGCGCCACATCGTGAGGGGACTGACCGCCGGGGCCGTGAAGTAGCCTGCCGGGAATACACCGGCAGGGCATCCATCTGCGGGTGAATGATGCCTCCGGCCTGCGAAAAGCTACGTGGTTTCTGCACTTTCGTCTGCATTGCCGCCACTCTCAGCGACGGTCTCGACATGCGACTTCTTCATCGTCTCCCGGGCTCTCCGTTCGCCCGCTTCCTCCGGCCAGTCCTCGAGGATGGAATACAGGCCGACCAGTGTTGCCAGGGCCACCTTTCCGCGGGAGGACACCGAGAATTTCCCCTGCTCGAGCCTGGAGATGAAGCCGGCGTCAATGAGCCGGTTGAGGTGATGATAAAACTGCCCTCCGGACATCCCCGTGGCCTCCTGGAGCTGGCCGGTGGTGTGCGCGCCGTCGGTGAGCTCAAACAGTAGAGCGACCCGGTTGGTGTGGCTGAGAGGTTCGGTCAGGCTCTCAATATCCGGCCTGGGCATGCTGTCAGAGCCGGGCCATGCACTCGCCCGATACCACCGGCTGGTGGCATATCCGCGAATAAGACCGCCCAAAATCACCGCGATCCCGCGGTGTTGTGGCAGCGAATCACCGAGCTCCGCTTCCAGCGTCTCCAGGTCATCGGGATTCCCAAGCTGGACGGCCAGTTTTTCGTCGAGATCTTCCAGGACACCGGCGAGGCTGAGCTGACCCCTGCCCGGGGACCGGTCAAGTGGTGCCAGGTTCGACACAGCCTCGTGCAAAAGTCGGAGTTCGTTGCGAAGCTGCTGCAGCTCGTCCGAGACATCCATAATCGTGTCTCCTCTCACCCTTTGCACCCCGCTATTTTTCAGTTCGACGCTGCCGGGCCAGACACCTTTGTCATACAACGCCTCCAAACCCCCACCACTTCCTGCCGCTTCATCTGTCTAAAAGATATCGCCGCAGTGTGATAGAATGCTTTATATTCACAACAATGACATGCTCCCAATTGCCCTCCGGAAGGGGTCCCATGTTGACAGATATGGTT
>JBKHJK010000101.1:0-6875 GCA_046538215.1 Armatimonadota bacterium | reverse complement strand
CATCTGATGAGGGCAACCTATCAAGAGCACCATCCAGGCCATGACGAGTACCTTCTTTGGTGTCAGTCAGGCGTATCTCGCTGCTCCATGAAGGCAATGACATCAGAAAGACGGAATCGGCGCTGGTTTCCCGGTGTCCGGAAACAGTTGAGAACGCCTCTGTTTGTGTACCGACGCACGGTTGTGGGACAGACGTCCAGCAGCATCGCGGTCTCCTGGAGTGTCAAAACCGGATCCAAAAGCCTCTGCACGAGCTCTTCGCGCGTCTCTCCCGCCCGTGTCGTTCGCTCTGAATCGGCATCATCTGCTTCCTCAACATCCAGGGGCAGACGCTGCTGTCGCGCGGTCAGTGTGCGCAGCTTTTCGGCAACGGTCTCATCGTCTGCGAACCGTTCCATCACCCGCTCGGTCCGATCACTGCGGCTCTCGGCCTGCCGCTTTGTATCATCACTGCCGTCGGTGTCTGCCGCACTATCCTCTGCAGCAATTTCAGTGCCTTCAGAAGACTCCTCGGAATCGTCCTGCTCTTTGGCCTCGCGCGCTTCCTTCAGTGTATCGCGGATCTCTCGGCCGGATTTGCCTTTCATCCACTCATGCTGTCTCATTGGCTGCCTGCTACCCCCCAAGCAATCGGTCGGGTGTATTGATGATTAGTGGCGTATGAGCTGAACAAGGTAGAATATGAGCGTCAGAACAATACTGGCCACCAGGCATGACGCCAGCGGAAAATAGAACGTAAAGCCGGGGCGCCTTATGACGATGTCGCCCGGCAGCGCCCCTCCACCGAATCTGGCGACTGCCCACACGACACCACCAAGCACCGCAATCACCAGTCCGGCGATGATCAGCCACTTGCCCACTATCGCCAGCCCCGGCACATCGGCATTCATCAGGCTCCACCACTTGCAGCCTCGAGGCGGCGATACTCGCTGTCGGCCTGCTCGCTGGCCTCCTCGTACCGTTTCAAAGCGGCGCGAAGGTTGGTGTCCAGATAGGTCATCAGGTTCACCGCCGCCTCCAGGGCCACACTGTAAAACAGCTTCCGCTGAAGGTGCTGGCGCTTTGATGATGGAGGCGGCACGATGGTCCGGGCGAAATTCACAACCTCCTCCATCTCCCCAACCGTCTCTTCGGCCGTGCGGTATGCTCTTTCACGCGGTATCCGCTCATACACCGAATACTCCCTGTAGGTATCCGCGAGCCTGGACATCGCCGCAAGCACCGCCTCGTCGGCGGTGGACATCACCCGGGTGTAACGCTTCTGCGAAAGCGGGGTATCGCGGTCGCCCTGCAGCCGTGCTGCCTCCGCGTAGCAGTAAAATCCTTCGTCAAAGCGGTCCGCTCCAACGTACAGATCCCCCAGCTTTTCAAAAACCTGCGCCCGCAACTCACCTTCGCTGCTCCGTGCGAGAAGGTCGTAGGCCTCCTCGGCCTCGGCCAGCATATTGGCGGCCCGGTACGCATCCCCAAGCTTCAGCAGCAGCAGATGGTTGTCCGGGTGCTTTTCGAGAGCTTCGGACAGATATTCAGCGGCCTTCCGCGGCCTCTGCTGCTGGCGAAGGAGCTGCGCAACCCCCAGATATGCCTGCACATTGTCCGGATTGTTCTCAATAATCTCTTTATACGTGTCGAGGGCTTTCTGCCACAGGCCCTGCGCTACGAACGTGTCTGCCAGCCGCAGCCGTGCTTCGCCGCTGACATCTCCGGCGACCGTGGCCCTCTGCAGCCATTTGCGCCGCTCGGTGTCACTGCCCTCGACGCTCGCAATATCGGCTCTGAGAAGATAGATTGCCCCTTCCGGCTCGCCCTCTCGGGCCGCCACCGAAAGATGCTGGCGGGCCAGGTCAAGATCGCCCGCCGCCAGCGCCTCCCGCGCCTTTTGCACGTTTGGCGCCTCAAACTGCTGTGACGGGTCGGCAGCATCCTCTTCAGGCATTGTCTCCGGCGCTGCCGCTTCGGGTTTCTCTTCAGTCTCGGGGCCTTCCGTCTCCGGTGCCCCGACGGTTGCCGTCCCGGTGCCCTCCTCCGGCGTCGGTGCCGGTGTTTGCTCTGCATTCGGGGCCGGATCGGGAGTGGGCGCCTGACTGTCCGCCCTGGCGGAGTCGTCTTCGGGCGGCTGCCCGGGCGCTGTGGGCGGTTCGATGTCTGATATTGCGCTCAGCTCTCTGGCGCCCTTGGCAATCTGTGACCCCACACGTTCGGCGAGCTGTGTCTGGGCGCCCTTCCCGGTGTCTGCCACTTGCAGGTCAAACCCCACCAGCTCCGGCCGGTCGGCACTCGCCCACACCACTGACACATCATAGCGATATTCCGCATCCGCCGCAGCTCGCGTGACCGTCACGTACAGAATGTGATCAAGAGCCAGTGCCGCTGCGAGTTCTGCGAACTGGCCACCGACGTCAGCTTCGCCCGGCTGCAGCGCCTCCGCCGGCACTCCGTATGCGCCCAGCAGCGGCGAATTCGGGTGCAGCACGGTGACCTCATAATCCCCCTGCTCCCCGACAGCCGCTACCAGCGTATCACAGATAATGCCGATATCCGCCGACGGCTCATCGTACGGAACCAGTATTATCCCCATGGTGGCTTCCGCGCTCACTGCAGACGCTGTCGCGCACAGCACCAGCATCATTACGGCGCTACAGAGCCACCACCCATGTGCACTTCTCATTCGGTTTCGCACAGCTCTTTGCCCGTCTGACACGATTCGATGGCCTTCTGCGCACTCTCGCTCAGGGTCGGCTGTGAGCTCATGCGCTCTCTGTAGGCGTTGATGGCACGGTCGTAATATTCTGCGGCCTCGCGAGTGCTGCCCTGCTGCCTGAGCCGGTCGGCCCTTGTGCGCAGTGCGTCGGCATTTTGGCCGGCCTGCGGCTGCTGTGAAGGCCCCTCGTCCGAACCAGAGGGCCGGTCGCTGGCCCATATCCGAATCTCGCCCGGTTTCTCTCTTTCCGGAGGCTCCTCACTGCGCTGTGGCTCGGGCTCCGCTTCTTGCGATTGACGCCTCTCCACGGGGCTGATAGGCTCGCGGTCGGCAAGTTCATCACCAGAGACCGACTGTCCCCTGCGGCCGTCCTGCTGCTCCGAGGCTTCCCTGTCGCTCCGGCTGCTGCCCTGCATATCTCGATAGACGCTGCGGGGCGGTGTTCGCGCACTGGAATCTGTGGTCGGCTGGGGCACCGGAAGAGACTCCGTTCCGGCTGCACTCGTGTCATCGTCCCCGTTATCAGCGGGGATGACTACAGGCTTGAACGGATTGGGCCCCTCCCCGCCCCTGTAGCGCGGAACCCTCGCCGTGTGCTGCTGGGTGGACCTCAACATTTCGCGGGCATCAGCAAGCGCCTCCTGGGCCTGTGCATCACCCGGCTGTATCCGCAGAGCCTGGTGGAAATGCGCAATCGCATCCTCATACCGCTCCTCGGCCATGGCCGTGTTGCCTTCCTCCATGGCCTCCTCGTAGCTGACCTGGACCGCCTGCTGGTTCGCCGCCCGGTTGCTGCCCACGATCAAATACGCTCCGATGACGAATACCAGAAGTGCCGCGGCAGCCGCCAGCACAATCGGCGCATAACGCTGCCACTTTCCTTCCCCCTCATCAGCGGTGTCTCGATCGCTCTCCGCACGCATGAGCTCCCGCTTTATCATATTCGCTTTGCGCCGCTCAACACTTCGGGACGGGTCAATCCGCAGCACATTCTCGTAGGCGGAAAGCGCCGATGTCAGGTCACCCATCTCCTGGTGGGCCATCCCCAGGATGGCAAACGCCGGAAGGTAATCGCTGTTTTGTGCCAGGGCCCGATCACACAGCGCAGCAGCTCCGGCCGCATCACCGTCGCCAAGGCGCTCGGTCGCCTCCGATACCAGCTCCTCCGGCGACAGCTCTCGCTGCGGCGGAATCTGGTCGGTATCCTCACCGGCCGTCTTTTCCTCCGGGCCCTCGCCTGACCTCAGTGGCTTCCCGCACTGGATGCACAGGAAGCTGTGATCGGCATTGCGGGCGCCACATTCATCACATGTCTTCATCGCTCTGCTCCATGACCGGCCTGCTCTTCCGGGCCTGTACGCATATCCCAAAATGTAGGTTTGCCCCATGTTTTGCCTTAAACCTATACATCGCAATCTTGATTGTAAACGACCCTCCAGAGGGTGTCAACTAAATCTGCCGACATTCGGACGCGCGTTCGGCCCTGCTCATTCTACGGGAAAATCAACCTCGTACCAAAGAGTCCTGTTTTGCGGCCCACATTGCACTACAGAATCGGGGCTCACATCCAGCCTTTGTGCTCGCTGCCCGGAGCCGTCCAGCACCCATATTTCCGCCGCTGATCGCCCTTTGAAAGCCAGCTCGATCGAGACACCTTCGGCAATCGGCGGCCCGTGGCCCCAGTTTTTGCCGACGGTTTTGCGATCCTCCGACCAGCCCATATCCTGGTTTTCCACGCGGTTGACGGCCACCACCAGCAGCCGTGATGATTCGGCGATTGGCCGGTTGTCCATCGCGGTGACTGCCACCGTCGCGTACCCGTTGCTGGTCTCACCGACAGTGACACGCACATCGGCGGTCTCGAATACATCTCCTGCGATACCGCCCGTCCACAGCACAGTTTTGGGAGTATCAATGCTGAAAACTCCGCGATTGCGCACGGTTTGCCATTGGAAAGCGCCGCTGGATGCGCCGGTGCCTGACACCTCACACTCCGGCTCATTTATCTCCGCGAAGGCGACCGACGTCCGGGTCGTCAGTGTCTTGGACGCATCAGCATCGCAAACGTTCCACAGGTCCGCCTGGGAGCGGTGCTGGCTTTCCATCTCCGCCATCAATCGCGCCACGTTCCCGGCTCCTGCAGGCAGCGTGAGGACGGCCTTGTGCGGCGTCGCTTTCAGGTCGCCACGCCGAAACAGGTTCGCCGCCACCGGGAACAGCACCACCTTCGCCGGATCCGTCACCATGCGGAAATAGCCGTCAATAGCGTCCTGGCTCCAGTGTGCAGGCGTTTCACCGTAGCAGAACTGGAAGATTCCGTCCCAGTCCTGCATGGCTCCACATGCGGCCAGCATCGGCATACACTCGGCCCGGTAGTCATTGGGCGCCGGGTGGTTGTATTCGCTGATCGTGTACGGCTTTCCCTCCAGCCGCACCAGCGACAGCCGCGTGAGGGTATCCTCTCCCCTCGCATCCACCATCGGCGTATTGGGGATATACCAGTTGCCGCCATCCCATGGCCGGCCGGGGAACCGCGGGTGCTGCCAGTACGCGTGCATGTCGGCGTAATCCATCTGCCACTCCCGCCACAGCCCGCCGATTTGACCGTACCACGCCTGCGTATCAATCACCAGCGCATGCAGGGCCAGATCATCCTTGAGGTAGTCGTACATTTGGTGCGTGTATTCGTGCTCCAGGCCGATAATGAACTCGAACCAGTCTGCCCGCGCCGATGTCGGATCATTACTCCCGGGAAACTCGATATTGCCCTGCTGCAGCGTTTGGGATTCCGCCAGCCCGATGAAGCCGCCGGGACGGAGGCTCACATTCGCCAGCCACACCTCCCCCGGCTCATTGAGAAAATTAAAGCTCACCCGCGTATGCTCCGGCTTCGGTTCATGAGCGCGGAAAACCATGGAGTGGTGTTCCCACTGTGTGCCTGCATCAACCCGCTCACTCAGCCCCACCATCCGCCAGTCGGGGCAGTCGTACCGCACAGAGATGTTAACAGAACGCGCCCGGTCAGCCCTGATGGCAAAGTCGAGAGTGTAGTACTGGCCGTCGGTGAGGTCCAGCCCGGTCTGGTGAAACTGCATCGCCCAACTCAGCTCCCCGGGCCTGCGGAGGTTCACATGGAGGGTGGTATCGAACCGGTCTGTTGCCACTGCTTGCATCTCACCGGCCGCCGGGGGCTGAATCTGCAGCGACCACCCCTCGGTGCCGCCGGAGAAGTCGCCGTTGCGCAGAATCTCCTCACCCGGCGGCTCCGAGTATTCCTCCCACGCCTCCCGCAGGGCCTCCGTGGAACCGTAGCGATCCCGCAGCCATTGCACCCACCGCTGCTGCAAATCCGACCGGTACGGATCCGGCAGGCTGTCCAAAACCCCCTCCTGCGCATATCGCAGGGCACTGTTTTCGTTGTTCAGCTCCACCATCGCCACACACGGCTCGTTGACGTACGCTGTGTTCGTGTAGGGGTTAACGTGGGTGAGCAGATCGCGGGCGTATTCCTTCTGAAGCTCGATCATCCGGGGCTCGATGTTGTCAATACCCTTGTCATACTTCGGGAGCTGCCCGGCGTTTTCAAACCCCTCGGCGGCGGTGAATTTCCGGGATACGTGGAGGTTGAGATTGGTGTAGATACCGCGCTGCTTGAGCTCGTAAATGATCCGATCCAGGCGATCGAGCTGGTCGGCATCAATATGCCGGCGGTCGTCATAGTCCGGATCCCAAATACCCCGGGGTGCATGGTGGTGGTCCATGTGGTGAAATCGCACGCAGTTGATGCCCAGCCGGGCCATACGCTCTGCGATTTTCGGCGTCATCTCCGGGTCGGGAAAGGCATCCCCAAAGGTCAGGTTTGTGCCCAGGAAACGGATACGCTCGCCGGAGCCGTCCACAAAATGCCCATCGGAAGCCGTGACGAAGCCCTCAGCTCCGGCAACGGAATCATTCAACGAGGAGCAGTCCACCGCCGTCCCGGCCCCGATATCGGCGACATAAAACGGGAACCATCCATCCGGAGCGGTCCAACCGGCCACTGCAAGAAACAATGCAAGGGCGGTGAGAGCACAACGCATATCAATCACCCGTGCGTGTAAATACCCCGTGGGCGTGGGGAGTATCTGTGCTGTATCCACGAATTCGATTGCATCACCCATCCCGAGCCACACTC
>JBKHJK010000100.1:0-6898 GCA_046538215.1 Armatimonadota bacterium | reverse complement strand
CCCCAGCCCCGCGCAACCTGCGACGGCATTTCGATGTCACGCACCATTGCATCTATCATCGCGATCAGCGCGCGATATGTCTCCTCCTCGGCCTCTAGTTTCTCAATGTCTTCGATTTTGTCCAGAAGGAAGCGGTGGGCGGTGGTGTCAATGACCCACGCGAGGTCCTTTGCGGCCCCCTTGAGCTGGTCATACAAATCGGTGCGATTCGCACGCTGCAGATCGCCGACAAGATACTTCGTGGCCATCAGCGCGCCAGCGGCATTTCGCCGCTCCGCCTCAGCGGAATCCAGCGTGGCGTCCCGTGGGAGAGCCCAGAGACGATCCTTCGCCCGTATCAGCGAGGCGATGGAGCGTTCAGTGCGGAACTCCAGATCACCCTTGTTCCGAAAAGCCTCCTTCAGCCTGGGCCACAGGTCAGTTTCCAACCAGCGTATGATCGGGGCACCGAGGATCTCCACGATGATCGCGTTGCTCGTGATCTTAAACAGAAGCTGGTGGACCTTCCCCCGGACAAGGGAGCGAATTTTATGTTGAACGGCCGTACTGAAAGATCGCTCGTCATGGAAGGCGATACCAAGCTCGCGCTCGGTGAGCCTGTCCATCTCCTCTTCCACCTCGCGGCCCAGGCGAGTCATCGCCTCGTTCCTGACGGAGGCGAGGCCCTCCGTTGCCAGCAGCACGAAGAATCCTTCCGCCTCCATGCGGTGGTCAATCTCCTCGGCGAGGATCGCGACCATCTTCTGCCGCATTCCGGCCGCCTGCTGGCGGAGATTGCGGTCGAGAGCGTAGCCCTGCACGTCGAAGCCGCTCCGGTTGCTGATGGCCACGGCCGCGCCGTCGGTCGCTTCAAAAGACCGTTGTATGAGGTCGAATTCCTCCGAAAGGCCACGCCGCTTTGGGGTGGTGATGAATCGGTGCAGCGTCGCTCTGAATGCCCTGCTTTCGGTGACGAGGTCCTGTCCGGCGCCCTGCAAATCCTGTGTCCACTGGCGTGCCTGTTCATTGTCGGCGGGTCTTGTGGACGCCAGGGCATCCAGCCGG
Organism: Armatimonadota bacterium; assembly: GCA_046538215.1. GTDB lineage: Bacteria > Armatimonadota > Zipacnadia > Zipacnadales > UBA11051 > JBKHJK01. The sequence goes on along the minus strand of JBKHJK010000100.1, from coordinate 5,854 downwards.
GCCTTGATGGCGGCCAGTTTCGCATGGTGATTGCGCAGCGGCTGGAGGAAGTCGGTGACATCCGCATCCGCCTGCGGCCACGTCGTCTCCTGACTGTACCGCTGAGCCTCCCCGAAGAGGTTGTTAAATGCGGCCTGACCTTCGGTGGGAGGTGGCGTCTCCGCGAAGAGACGCTCGGCCCCGGCAGTTGTCCCCATCGCCGGAGTTGCGTCGGGTCCCGCCAGCGACGCGTGCGCAAACCATGCCATTTCCTGCACCTTTTCGTGCGGATCATTGGCCATGACCTGCTGAAGCTTTGCGAGGACGGGCGCACTGGCATCGCCCAGCATCCCCAGTGTCAAAGCAGCCTGGCTTCGCAGTTCCGGGGACGTTGAATCGAGGATCCTGCTAACGGCAGGGACGGCAGCGGCACCTTCCGGGCCGGCCTCTTTCAAAAGCGACAGCGCCTCACTCTGGCGTTCCTGATCGCCCGATTCAAGGTCGGCAGTGATTTGTGTCAACGAGACACCCTGGATCACCGGCTCGCCAGCCACTACAACGGCGCCTGCAATTATCAAAAGGGTCAGGACCAGCCACAATCGGCGCATCCCCACAACATCCTCTCTATACCGCATCAATACCCGCTGCTCTGAATTTTGCAAGTTTTGACTACTTTCCCAAAACGCACACAGTCTCATTCTCAAGATTTGCTCAAGAAACGATGATGAATTGCAATGCGGACGGTGCCCGCGAAGGCATGACGATTCTGAGTACAGATAGCCCCATTATGCACGTAAATCCATAATATTGTCCACAAAGTTGTCCCCTTGCTCAATCCGCCAGCATGTGATTGTTTACTGCCAGGGTGGTGGTTCGAGGCCATCGGGAGGGGAGTTTGTTCTATCCCCCACTGTGTCATCCACCAAGGCGGCTCAGTATAGGCAACTCAGGGGCTTTCACCATCGAAGGGCAGGGTCGGTCGGATGGATCTGCAGGCCTTGTGCAGCCTGTGGACCATGTGATGTTTGACTCTCTCCGGCTCTCCGAGGGTACGTGTTTAGGGCCCTGGTGGGTGGGGTGATTGTTCCGGTGGTTGATTGGGCTGGTTGGAGAAATTGTTTTATTCGGCGGGCGACAGTTGTGGTGGGCAGCGTTGTAGAGACAGGCAGTTAGCGACGAAATCGGTGAAGCTGCGGGATTGCTGCCGGCAGGTTGCGGCCACGTTCGCCAGAACGCCGCAATTTTCGGCACCAGGAGGTCGCTCCAGTGGCGCGTCCGGACCGGCGCGCCGGTGTCCGCCTGCCTTCTTAAGACGGGCTGGACACGACCGGTGTGCAGCAGGTACAGCCCCCCTATAGCGCGAAGAAAGTGCCCACGAGCATCCATTGCTCAGCGATCAGGAGGCGCAGCCATGCGTTCAGGCACACTCGCGGCCGTTGCAGCACTGCTGATTATTTCCGTCGTGTCCTGCCTTTGCGCCGACACCGACGGTGACGGCATCTCCGATGATAACGAAAGGCTCCTTGGCACCTTTGTTGAGCAGGCCGAGGAGTTCGTCGTTATCAATGAGGACGGTGTCGAGGTTGATCAGGGCGAGGGTTACGACGCGTCGAAGGATGTCGTGAAGGTGGAGTTCGCTCACGTGGCCGAAGACCGCTACGTGTGGCGCACCACCTTCGCCGATCCGCCGGTGCTGGAGGATGCCGTGCATCACATCTATGTGGATGCCGATTCCAATCGCGAGACCGGTCGTCCCAACGAAACTGGCACCGACTACATGCTCAGCATGAGCCGTGGACGCCCGTGGTCGAACCACTATCGGCCCGACGGGACCCTTGACAGGCCCGGGCCGGTGGTTTACATCGCGACCGAAGGCAATGCGTTACTCACCTGCGCCGATGTGGAACTGGGCCATGATGAGCAGGGCGTGCGGTTCGACATGTGGGTGCTATCCCACACCGCCACGCGTGAACCACCGATGTCCGACAGCACCGGGCGCTTCACCGTGCAGGGCATCCCGTTGAACGACCGCGAGAAGATTATGCGGCCGGGCGATTTGGCCGAGAACACGAACGTCGCGGCGACCTTCGGCCTGGACATCATTCGACCCATACTGAGAGACGACAGCAACGTCGTTGTCCGCTACGATGAGCTGCAGCTTGACGGCTACGAGGTGGATATCCAGACCTCGCGCCGCTACGGCCACCTGATCGCCCGCGGGAACGGCTCAACCGCAAGCTATACCCTGGAAGAACCGGGCACATATTACGTGGGCTTTTTGATGTACGACGACAGCCATGACGAGCGAGTTGTCATTCGCGTCAACGATGAATTCGAAGGCCTCGCGGCCGCAAATGTCAACAACAACCGTCACTGGATTTACTGGCTGGATGCGCCGCATGAGCTGCAGGCTGGCGATACCGTCAGCTTCGAGGCCGTGGGGCCCGGCGGCAAGCACGGGATCGCGCGGATACTGCTGATGCCCACCCCGCCGGAGGTGCGCGAGGTCGAGTACGCAGTACAGAATACGCACTGGATAGCGCCGGTCGGCACAAGGGGCGAAGTCAGCATCTCCTGGACCACCACCTGGCCGTCGGACACACGTTTTGAGTACGGGCAGACCACGCAATACGGGCAGGTTGTGAACCGTGAGAACCACATGCTGCTTCACCGGGCGCACCTGACGGATCTGGACCCCGGTACGACCTACCACGGGCGTGGCCTCGGGATCACGCCCGAAGGTGAAACGTATTTCGGTCCGGATATCACGTTCACCGCCGAGGGCATCCAGCCCCCGCCCACTATCGAGGGAACGCATAAACTCCCGCTGACCGTCCGGAACTGGCATGATGTTGACGCTGTGGGCTGGCCTGTGAGTAACGGCGTGCCCTTTCCGGAGGGGCATCTCGCGGACGTGGATGACATGCGCGTGATGCACGAGGGCCGCGAAGTGATGGCGCAACTGAAGCCGCTCGGCACCTGGCCTGACGGCTCGATTAAGTGGGTGCTGGTCACCATCCTGGCGGACGTGCCGGCCGGGGATAGGGCCAAATTCGTCGTCGAATACGGCCGCGACGTTGACAATATGCTCATGACGGCTCGCGTCAGGCCCATCGCCCGGGACGAGGGCGACCATGTCACACTCAATACCGGGGAGATGCAGTTCACCATTGACCGCCACGGGCAGATCGTGACGCCGAACGGACCGGTGGTGACCGAGCTTGTCGAGGCCCAGCAAGGCGAGTTCACCTCTGAGGCCGGTGATGCGGAGATCACTATCGAGGAGTACGGGCCGATCCGCGCGGTGGTCAAGACTGTCACCGATCTCGTCTCCGCGGACGGGTCTGACAGCTTCCGTATCGAGCAGCGCATCATGGCCTATCAGGGCCAGTCGTTCGTGAAGGTGCAGCACACCTTCATCAATGACAATGCCGACAGCGAGTTCACCGATGTGGACCGGATGAGTTACGTGGTTCCTGCTGCCGCAGAGGCCTGGCAGGCACAGATGGCGGAAAGCGACCCGGTTACGCTGCAGGTCGGCCAGACACTCTGGCAGCGCCGCGACCGGGAGTTCATTCCCCCTGGTGCCGACCCTGCCGAGGGCCGGATCACCGGGGCGCTCATCGCTGCTGATGGCTCCACTGGCATATCAGTGCGCGATTTCTGGCAGAACTATCCCAAGGGCTTTGCGGTCACCGACAACGCCGTGCGCGTGGACCTCGCCCCGGACTTTGAGGCCGGGTTTTACGACGAATTTCCCTTTGAGAAGGAGGGCCACCAGCTTTACTACTATCTGCGCGAGGGGACGTACACCTTCAAGCGCGGGATGGCCAAGACGCACGACATGCTGCTGGACTTCGGCGACCGCGTGGCCGCCAACGCGAAGATATTCCAGCGCCCTCTGCTTTTGACCGCACAGCCGGAGTGGTACACGGGTTCGCGGGCGTTTTACAACGTCGCGCCACGCAATGAGAAGCTCTTCGCGGCCTATGAAGAGGCCGTGGATCGCAACATTCAAAGCTACATCGCGGCACGCGAGCGCCAGCATGACTTCGGCATGATGAACTACGGCGACTGGTATGGCGAGCGGGGCTCGAACTGGGGCAATATCGAGTACGACACCCAGCACGCGTTTTTCCTGGAGTACATCCGCTCTGGCAATCCGGACGCGTTCTTCCTCGGCGACGCGACCGAGGTCCACAACCGCGATATTGACACCGTTCAGTGGGCCGCCGACGCCCGGGAGGTCGGAGCGGTCTATGTGCATCAGATGTGCCATGTTGGCGGGTATTATGATAAGTCGGTGCCGAACACGCTGGGCTTCCCGCGGGCAGGATACACCGTCAGCCATGCGTGGACGGAGGGGCACTTCGACCACTACTTCCTCAGTGGCGATCCGCGCTCGCTGGAGACCGGCAGGGCAGTCGCAGACTTCTTCGCTCATAAGATGTTCAGTCGCCCGTACGACTGGTCAAGCTGCCGCACGCCAGGGTGGCACCTGATCATGAACGCGGCGGCACTGGCGGCCACCAACGACCCCTATTACCTCAACTCCTCGCGTATCATCGTGGACCGCGTGCTGGAAACGCAGGATGTCGAGCCCCGCGAACTGCACGACTATCAGAAAACAGACGACTACACCCACCAGGTCGGCGGATGGACGCGGCAGATGGTGCCGGGGCACTGCCACTGCGAGCCACGCCACCGCGGCAACGCCAACTTCATGGTCGCGATCCTGCTGTCGGGCCTGACGTACTACCACGACGTCACCCACGAGCCCGCGGTGAAGGAAGCCATTATCCGTGGCGCGCACTTCCTCGTGGATGATATGTACTCCACCGAGACCCACGGTTTCAAATATACCTCCTGTCCGAACATGCGGCACCGAACGGGCGTCTCGCCGCTGTACATCGAGGGCATCGCGAGGGCCTACCGGTGGACGGATGACGAAAAGTTTCTCGACCCGCTGACACATGGCCTGGCGCTGGGTGCGGGCGGTTCCAGCTACGGCAAGGGGTTCTCGATGTACTACCGGGCCGCACCGAGACTGCTTGCGGATCTGGCGGCCGTTGGCCTGACGCTACAGGAGCGCGAAAAACCCGAGCTGGTGAAGTTCGAGAAGCCGCAGTGGATGAATGAGACCCCCGATGAGCGGATGGTCGTTATCCAGGCGGAGGATTTCGCTGAAGAGGCTGCTGGTAGCGCAAGCGTGATGGACGACCGCCATGCCACCTGGGGTACGATGATCACCAAATGGCACGCTGACATCGGCCACTGGCTCCGCTGGAGCTTCGAGGTCCCGGAGGACGGCCGTTACCGGCTGATCTTCCGCTACGCCACCAGCAGCGAGAACACGCGGCGAAAGGTCGAGATCGACGGCGCAGTGCCTCACGAGGTGGCCCGGGCAGTGGCCTTCCCGTCCACAGGTGGCTTCGGCCACCATCCGGATGACTGGGAGTACATGCCGCTGGCCGACGCGGAAGGCAACGAGATCAAGCTCCAACTGAGTGCCGGAGAGCACACCCTGACGATGACGAACCTGCAGGATGGTCTGGGACTGGACTTTGTCGTGCTGGTGCGATATCAGTAGCAGCCACACATTCCGTGGTAACACGGGCAGCTCTTCTGCTTGCTGCTCTTGTCGTGACCACGCCCTGAAACGGATCCAGATACTGTGTTAGAATATATGGCATTCTGACCGTTGAAGGAGCCAGGGTGATGGGATGGGAGTGACACACGCCCGAACAGATCATCAACAAGCTCAGGCAGGTGGTGGAACTTGCATTGTGGGTTATGTAGTAGTGGCTCATAAGACTCCCAGACACTCTCAAAGGGCATTGACTCGGGCGTAGCTGATTGCAGGTGCAATCAGCAT
>JBKHJK010000099.1:0-6905 GCA_046538215.1 Armatimonadota bacterium | reverse complement strand
CACCAGGAGCTTGTCATCCACGATCCGACCTTCCAGGCGCTCGGTGAGGCGGAATTTCTCGGCATACCGGCCGCGCTTCTGCTGCTGGTCGGTGCGGCACTGTTCAGTATCCTCCTGTGGCGCCGTGAGACCTTCTGGCCGCTGGCGAGTGTCTCCACCCGCCGGTGGCTGACGCGGCTGCAGGCCCCCGCCAATATCATGTGGTCGTTCGCCATCTCGGGGGTTTTGGGAGGCCTGGCCGGTGTATTCATCGCCGCCTGTGGCGTTCCAATTGCCTCGCCCATGGGCCATGTCACCTGGATCCTCGCACCGATGGCGGCTGCGATCCTCGGCGGTGGTGTGGTGGTAGCCGGTATGGGCAGCACCTGGACGGCTCTGTCCGGAGCCGCCGCTCTGGCCCTTGCACACTTCTTTTTGGACATGTTCCACGTCCCGATCACCGGGCCGATCGCGTCCGGCATGATTCTGTTTGTGCTGCTTTTGGGCGGCCGGCTGCTGGCGCTGAACTGGTATGAAATCCAGGAACTCAGGCGCGGCAATCTCCTCGGTATCCCCGGGGCGCAGCGTCTCCCGCAGGTGCTGTTTAAGAGCCGCTATGCTCCGGCGATCTGGGCCGGCGTCGCCGCCATGCTTACCATCGGCGCCTACGGCTACGTCTCCTATTACGTGGTGCAATATGTGCCGGAGAATGCGGCCATCGTCGCCAGTGTCGAGGGTGATGTTCATTCCCGTCACTACGACCGCGTCTTTGAAGAGTGGAAGACCGAAAAGGTCGAAGCGAAAATGCTGCTGGAGAAGGGCTACACCGTCGAAACAGGACAGCATTCGTGGTGTCTTCTCAAGCTCAGTGACGGCAGCATCGTGCGCGTGAGTGATAACGCCTCGATGACGCTGCGAGAAATTACCGAGAAAGACGACGGCACGCGAAATGTGAGCTTCCACGTCACGATCGGGCGGGTTCTGGCTGATGTTAAGAAGATGGTCACCCCCGAATCGAAGTTTGAAGTGGAGACTCCGATGCTGACGGTGGCCGTCCGGGGGACGACCTTCGAAGTTGATGTTGAACAGGAGCGCGCCGTGGTGGGTGTGATTGACGGCGCTCTCAGCATGTTCCGATATTTCACAGGCACCGATGAATACGGCCGCTCACAGATGCGCCCCGAGGGCGGCAAGATTCTCGGCGGCCAGGGTGTGACGGCGTGGGTGGACCGACCCCTGACCTCACCGTACCCCATTCCCGCATTCCAGGAAAACCGTATCAAGAGCGTCTCCGATCAGGCTGCCGCGGAGGTGGCCCGGGCCTTTGTCGGATATGATTTCCTCAAGGGCCTCGCAGGCGCACTCCTGGTGGGTATCGCGGTGTATCTGTCGTTCCTGTGGCTGGCGCAGCAGCCCTCGCGTATCGTCACCGAAGAAGAGGTTCGGGAGGCGGCCCGGCGGCTCGAACAGACGCGCACGGGTGGCGCGGACGACTCCTCGCGATCCGCCGCCATCGTCCAGATGCTCATGCGGGTCGGCAAGAAAGACGAGGCGCGCAAGGAGCTCGAGAACATGGTTGATGCGGACCCACAAAGTGAATACGGCTCCTGGGCACAGCGCATGCTGTCACGCTTCCGCGATGAAGAGCCCGAGGAAGACGATGAGAGCGAAGACGAAGAGTAGTCCCGCCGCATTGTTACGTCACGGTGTCAGAGCGCAGGCCGCACGGCACGGCCTGCGCTCTGTCTTTTTGATGGAGTTACCAATGTCTCAGCAATCCGGACAACACATTGACGGTTGCCACAACAGCCTGCAGGCTCACAGCCACTCGCTGAGGTTGTTGTAGCTGATCTGGATGGCCTCGAAGGGGTCACGCTGGCAGCGGTCCTGTTCGACGATGTAATACTCCACACCGGCGTCTGCGGCGGCCTGCATAATCGCGGGCCAGTCCAGGTTCCCCGCGCCGACCGGCTCAAACAGCGGCTCACGCTCCGGGCTGACGCTCATATCCTTGCAGTGCAGTGAGCCAATGCGGTCGCTAAACCGCTCGATCCACGTCGAGGGACTGCCCCCGCCACGCTGCACCCAGTGCAGGTCGAGCTGGAACTTGAAGTATTCAGGGTCTGAGTTTTCCGCCATGATCTGAATCGCGGGTTTGCCGCCGTACAGCGCGTACTCAAAATCGTGGTTGTGATACTGGAAGGTCACGCCACCCTCCTGCAACGCTTTGCCGGTTTCAGTGGTCTTTTGGGCAAACTCGGCATAACCGTCTTCGCTGCGCATCTCCTGTGGGCAGCCACAGCCGATAAGTCCTGCGCCGAGGGTGTTCATGAGTTCGATGGTGCCCTGAGGATCGTCATTCATGCCGTCCCAACCGCTGTGAGCGGCGATGATATCGAGCCCTGCTTCATCACAGGCTGCACGGAAGGCGTCGGGCTCCATCTGACCATAGCCTGCCGTTTCAACGGCGCTGTAACCGATCTCCGCTACTTTATTCAACGTCACCGGTGTTTCTTCGATTGTCTGCATGAACTCGCGGACAGTGTAAAGCTGCAGTGCAATTGTTGCCATACGAATACCTCCCTGGCACCGGAGCGGACATAACCGCCCGGTGTTTCTTTTTCAAAAGACAGTGTAGTCTTCTATTACGAGCCGCCTCACACCTCTACGATCATGGCCGTTGCGACATAACAAAAGCGCAGGCTCCACAGAACCTGCGCCTTTGGTTTCTGCCTGGATGCGCGCTTATTCGTAGCCCCAGGATTTGAGGTTTTCGTAGCTGATCCTGAGGCTCTCGAAGGGATCGCCGGGGGTCTGGTTCTGCTCGACCGGCATCCATTTGGTGCCGGCATCGTCACACGCCTGCATGATTCCCGGCCAGTCCAGGTTCCCCTCACCGATCTCGGCGTAGAAATGCTCTCGTTCGAAGGTGATACCCATGTCCTTGAGATGAACGACCGGGCAGCGGCCAGTGAGCTTGTTCAGCCACGCGACGGGGCTTGCGCCACCGTGCTGCACCCAGTAGGTGTCCGGCTCAAACATGAAGTAGTTGGGATCGCTTTCCTGAAAGAGGATCTCCATGACGGTGCGTCCGCCGAACTTCGCGTACTCCTGGCTGTGGTTGTGGTAGATGAACACGATGTCATCTTCGGCGAGCCGCGCGGCGACCTCGGAGGCTTCCTTTGCGAAATCCACCCAGGTCTGCTCGCTCTCGCGGGCGTACTGGGGAGCGCCGCCGATACCTGCATACGTTGCGCCCATGATCCTGTGTTCTTCGATGACCCGCTCGGGCTCGTCCCGCATCTCTTCGAAGCTGATGTGGGTGGCGCAGATTTTGAGGCCGAGGTCATCACAGACATCGCGCATATCCTGCGGCGGCATCTCTTCCTCGCGTCCCATGCCGGAGGCCTGGATGGCGGTGTACCCGATGTCGGCGACCTTTTTCAGGCTCTCGACAATCTCCGGCGGGGTCTTGCAAAACTCCCTGCATGTGTACATTTGTGCGGCAACAACTGGCTTGGACATGTCAGCTTCCTCCCGTGGCTCTGACATTGGTGATCTGACGATTCGGGCGGCTAGATTCCGCCCAGTGTCTTGAGGATTTCGACGGCGAGTACGATGTGTCCTCCCCGCGCCGGATGAACCGGCTCAGCACAGAACTCCTCGCTTTCCCGGTATTTGAGATGCTCCTGGAAAACATCGTGCATCCGGACAAGCTGTGCATCGTACTTTTCAGCCATATCGTGAACGACCTCGATGTATTGTTCGATGAGCTCCAGTACCCGGCTGCGAAACGTGTCTTCAGTGGCCACGCTCATGTAAAACGGGTCCAGCAGCACGATATTGGCGTCAGTTTCGTCGGTGGCCCGCTGCAGTATCCAGTCGTAATTCTCACGGAACACATCGGGCGGCACCGCCTCCGGGGTCTCCCGCAGCGTCCGGTGCAGGTCGTTGATGCCGATGAGGATTGTCAGCCAGTCCGGCTGGTGGCGGATGCAGTCGTCCTCCCACCTCTCCCTGAGATCGGTGGTCGTGTTGCCGCCGATTCCTTTATTTATGATGGTGATATCACGTTCTGGATACAGCGCGGTGAGCATTTCACGAAAAATCGCAACATATCCGCGCCCATACGGTGCTGCATCGGCTCTGCGTCCGGCGTCGGTGATGCTGTCTCCGATCATTAATACGAGCTGTCCATCCTCGATTGCAAGGTCACTCATGTTGGGCTGATTCCTCCGTGGAATAGTCTATAAATGGCATTCCTGCAGGGCCTGTGCGGCAAACCCCACGGAGGTTCGGCAGCGAAGATGACAATACCTTCCAGCCGACGGAGAAAATGCCGCGCTCATACACACGACGCCGGGGCAATGATCCCGGCGTCTGTGCAATATGGAACTGATTGCGGGAGAACAATTCACGCCACCTGTCCCATCATCTCAAGTGCCAGACAGCGGAGCTGTCTATTGCGGCACTGCTCCCGAATATTTATCGCCGGTGTAATACAGCTTTGTCTTATGTCCGGCGACATTTGCGGTGAAGCCCTCGCCACAGGTGCCCACCTGCTCGCCGGTGTCAAGGTCATACACGGGGGTGTCATGGTCGGTCCAGGTGATAGTTGCCTCCACGGGCAGGCTCCAGTCATACACCGAGACCAGGATTAGCGCCTCATCACCATCGCCCATCCCGCACACCTTCGCCTTTGCCGTCGAGCAGGTGAGCTGATCGGCGATTGGCTCCCCGTCCATGATGATGTCTTCGAAGGGCTGCACCATGTTGATGGTGTCGGCGATGATCTTCAGCTCCAGCGGGTCGGCCTGGGAGGTCTTGTAGTAGGTGATCCCGCGGCCACCGTTGCAGAAGGTCTCCAGGATCATGTCGCGCTGGCGCACCTGCGGGAACTCACCGTACGTGCCGGGTGTGAGCCAGGGGATGATGTCGTTGCTGTCCATCCGGCCACGAATTGCGGACATCTCATGGGCGACGTCCTGTCCCTTGCCCTGGACGTACAGCGAGGGCATGGAAAGCTGGATATATTCGGGATACAGCTTCTCAAAATCCCAGATATTGTCATATACGCGGCCCGGCTGCTTGTAGATATCATAGAAGCCGACGATGAACGGATCGCGACCGAGCTCCTGGCGCTTTTGCTCCCAGGCGTTGTACACATCGGCCATCATCTCTTCGCCCATGTCGGAAAGGAAGTCTTCCCAGGTCTCCCAGTCTCCGGCCTCAAAGCGGGCCTTACAGCGGCTGCACTCCTTCATTTTTTCGGCATCCCGGTGGCTCCATGACTCGATGTCATAGAAGATCCATTTCGGATCGGCGTATTCGTAGAAAGTGACCATCCGGTCAATTGTCTCCTGGTACTTTTCTCCACGGTAGGTCGGGCAGATGAATCCGGCAGGTCCGTCCGGAAGCTGGCAGCGGGTTTCGTCACCACTCAGGCGGCCGATATAGCTGAGGTTCATGACCACATCGAGACCGGCCTTCCGTGCAATTTCATAGCCCTCGAGATTGTCGGCCGCCTCACCGGGTGGATCATTCCACCAGCCGCTCCCCCAGTACCGCGGGAAGGCGCCGATGGCGTTATAACCCAGCCGCTTATGCAGCGCGGGATCGTGGTCATACGTAAGCCACCCGCCCCAGGCCATGGAGGTATGCAGGCGTTCGGGAGGTGTGGCGTCCGGGAAGGCGATGACGCTGACGGGATAGGGGCGGACATTTGTGACCTCCCCGTCCACCCGGGCGCCGAGGTATGACTGCAGCGTCCTCCCCGGTTCGGCCGAGGCCGCGGGATATCGCACACCGCTCTGGTTGCGGCTGCGGTTGTAGCCCTCCAGCGGCATTACCCAGCGGGTGTACTGCTGCCCGTCGTGCGTTACCGTCTCGGTTGGAGGGGGATTTTCGGGATCGTGCTTCAGCTCGACCTCCGGCGGCAGATCCCAGAACAGCTCGAAGCTTGCGTCCTCGGGGACACCGGGGTTCAGGACATAGAAATTCACCATCGTGCCCACCTCGGCGGTCACCGGTATTTCGTCGTGGATGAAGTACGGGCAGGCGCCCTCCTGGTGGAAAAATGCCTCTTTCGTATCCGACGCCGCCAGTGTCGGGAGATCTTCGCCGCCCTTCATGACGGCGACCTCATCAATCACCAGGGTTGCCCCCAGAAACATCCGCAGGCCGAGGTAGCGGGCCTTTATCCCCACAGGTATGGACATCGGATAAACGTAGGTCCCTGCCAGCGGGGCGTAGTAGCTGTCTTCGCCACCGTCAATGGGTCCCGCTTCTGCCGTCCGCACCAGCCGCCAGTTTTCACCGTCATCGCTGGCGTAAATTTCAGTTTTTCGTGGCGGATACATCGGGCGGCCCTGGCAGCGCACCACCACCCGTTCCATCGGCTGAACCTCACCGAGGTCAACCCAGGCGTTGATCCGGTCGGCACCCCGCCACGCCGCGACCTTGCGGGAAAACCATATCTTGAAACTCTCCCGCATGTTCAGCCAGCCGTCGGTCAGTTCCGCGCCATTGTCGCCCTCCTGGCAGATATACCAGTTGCAGGGGATATTGAACTCGAAGGGATGGCCGAGGGCGATGTTTTCACCCTCCGTCAGCTCCTGCCACTTCTCGTAGTAATATGGCCCGTATTCGGCCGGGTCGTCAGGTAGGTCGGCAATCTGCGCACAGGAGGGAATCGCCACCGCCAGTGCGAATATAATGAGGATAACGAGATACCGATTCATCACAAATCACTCCCGGGGTCGGATGTCAGAGCTGCACTACATAATAGTTTGCTCACATCGCAGGTATTTCCTGCCGGGAAAGCAATATTGGGAGAATAAAAAGCCTATGAGACGTCTTTCGTTATGTGTTACCATGCTATTTTTGCTTCTCAGTGCCATCGGCTTCGCGCAGGAGCCGGGCACATC
>JBKHJK010000098.1:0-6912 GCA_046538215.1 Armatimonadota bacterium | reverse complement strand
GTGCAGGGTATCGCCGACGCGCTGGCAAAAAGCCGGGCCGTGCGGATCTTTGTGTGCAATGTCATGACACAGCCCGGTGAAACCGACGATTTCCGGGCCTCCGATCATATCCGGGCGATCAACAAGCATGCCGACGCACCGATTTTCGATTACGTGATCGTCAATGATGAGCGGCCCGACGAGAAGATTCTGCAGCGGTACCGGACGGAGGGCCAGGAGTTTGTGGAATCGGATGTGTCGGAGATTGCCCGCATGGGATACCTGCCGGTATCACGCCACCTGCTTTCGCAGGACGACTGGGCGCGGCACGATCCTGACAGGCTGGCGGCTCTCATCATGGATATTGTCCGTGAAGAAGAGCAAATGGGCTTGTAAAGATGAGCGATATCGTGTATAAAGGACAGTGGAGCAAAACGCATAACAATATGTTCTTTTCGCACAACAGGCGGGGACATTTTCGCACAGGGTTAGCCGGCGAAAGTTGAACCGCTTATCCACGAGTTGTTGATACGGGAGGAAAGTATCGTGTCTGTAAAAGTAGGAATTAACGGTTTTGGCCGCATCGGCCGCCAGGTCTTCAAAATCATCCACGAGCGCTTCGCCGACGAGATCGAAGTCGTCGCTGTGAACGACCTGACTGATGATGAGACACTGGCCCATCTTCTCAAGTACGACACCGTCTATGGCAAATTCCCTGGCACAGTCAGTCATGGTGATGCGACCATCATCGTGGACGGAAAAGAGATTCCCAGTTCCGCTCAGCCGGACCCGTCCGAGATGAACTGGGACAAGCTCGGCGCAGACGTCGTTCTGGAATCCACCGGATTTTTCCGCGACTCTGACGGCGCCCGCAAGCATATCAAGGACGGAAAGGCGAAAAAAGTCCTGATCTCCGCCCCGGCCAAAGACAAAGCGGATGATCTGTGCACGGTGGTCCTGGGCGTCAATGACGAGGTCTATGACCCCGGCAAACACAACCTGGTCTCCAACGCATCATGCACCACCAACTCACTGGCGCCGCTTTGCAAGGTGCTGGACGAAAGCTTCGGCATCAAAAGCGGCATCATGACAACTATCCACAGCTACACCACAACTCAGAACATCCTCGACGGCCCGCACAAGGATCTCCGCCGGGCACGCGCGGCCGCCGAAAACATCCTGCCGACGAGCACCGGCGCCGCCGACGCCATCGGCATCGTCCTTCCCGATCTGGACGGCAAGCTTACCGGTATCGCCGTGCGCGTGCCGACACCCACGGGCTCGCTGACCGATCTTGTGGTGGATGTTGACAAAGAAACAAACGCTGACAAAGTGCGCGCCGCGTTCAAAGAAGCCGCCGAAGGGGATCTCAAGGGCTATCTCGACTACTGCACCGAGCCCATCGTGCAGGCCGACATTGTCGGTGACCCTCACTCCTGCATCTTCGACGCGGAATACTGCCGTGTCATGAACGGCAACCTGGTCAAGGTGCTCGGCTGGTACGACAACGAGTGGGGTTATGCGACACGCACAGCCGAACTGCTGAAAAAGCTGGGCGAGAGCCTGTAATCGGGATATTCCCGAGGCGGGGCTGGTAGCCATGACGCACGAGTGCTGCAAAAGCATGACCGAGCACAACGCAGTGTCCTGATGACTCTGCGATAAGGGCGGATTCTGCGAGGATCCGCCCTTCGTCCATTTTTGGAGATAGATTCGCGGTATCTGGAGGAATACCAATGGATCGAGCAACCGTCAATGACGTGGACCTCAGCGGCAGGACCGTTCTCGTCCGGGTTGATTTCAATGTCCCGCTCAAAGGCGACACCATCACCGACGACACCCGGATCGTCAGGACGCTGCCGACCATCAAAGCGCTGATTGACCAGGGCTGTCGGACGGTCCTGTGTGCACACCTTGGCCGGCCTGAGGGCGAGCGAAATCTCGAGTACAGCCTCCGACCGTGTGCGGCGCGTCTCGGTGAACTTATTGACCGGGATGTGCGCTTTGTCGAGGATTGCATCGGAGCCCCCGTCAGGCAGGCCGTTGATGAGATGGAGCCGGGCGATGTGATTTTGCTGGAGAACACCCGCTTTCATCCCGGGGAGAAATCAAAAGAAGAGGACGAGTTGATGGCCTTCGCACAGCAGCTTGCGGCTCCGGCAGAGGCGTATGTGAATGATGCTTTCGGCGCCTGCCACCGCAAGCACGCCTCCACATGGGGCGTCACGAAGTTCCTGTCGCCCTGTGTCATGGGGCTGCTCGTGGAGGAGGAGCTGCTTCAGCTCGGGCGCATCCTGGACGCTCCCAGAGAGGGTCTGGTTATTGTCCTGGGTGGCGCGAAGGTGGAGGACAAGATCGGCGTCATCCGGTCGCTGCTGCCGCGGTGTGAGCAGATGCTCATTGGTGGCGCGATGACCTACGCATTTTTCCGCGCTCAGGGCCTGGAAATCGGTGAATCGCTGTGCACGGAAGAGGGTGTGGTTGAGGCTGCGAAGCTGCTGAAGAAGATGGGCGATGAGCTGGAGCATTTGGCCCTCCCGACTGACCTGCACGCTCTGAACACCGAAAACCCCGAAGAGATGCGGTATATTCCGTCAGATAAAATTCAGCCGGGCTGGGACGCGCTCGACATTGGGCCCGAAACGATGGACGCCTATGCGAAAGTCATCGCCAGTGCCCAAAACGTATTCTGGAACGGCCCGATGGGCAAGTTCGAGCAGAAGCCGTTTGATGAAGGAACACTTGCCATCGCCCGCGCCATGGGCGAATGTCCCGGCTTCAATGTCGTCGGCGGTGGAGATTCCGTCGCGGCTGTCACTGAAAATGATCTCGATGAGGCAATTGATCATATATCAACCGGTGGTGGCGCATCCCTGGAGTTTCTTGAACTCGGAAGCCTCCCCGCCGTTGACGCACTCGACAGTATCTAGCTGATTACCCAAACACCCCCACCTGTGGGGCAAGTTCTTCGGCCGGTGATATTCTTATCCGGCCGTGTTTTGAAGAGGAGATGTTTGTATGCGTACGCCGATCATGGCTGGTAACTGGAAAATGAACTGCGACAATACCGAGGCCGCCGCGCTTGCCGAAGGTATCGTCGCCGGAAATCCGAACACTGATGCCTGTGACGTCATCATCTGTCCCACCTTCACGGCCCTGACGACCGTCCGGGAGGCCATCGCCGGCAGCGGCGTGGCACTCGGCGGCCAGAACATGTTCTGGGAAGACTCCGGGGCATACACCGGTGAGATTTCGCCGCCGATGCTTCTGTCATGCGGCTGTGAATACGTCGTCATCGGCCACTCGGAGCGCCGTGGCCGCTTCGGATCGCCTGACGAAGATTTCACCGAAGAGCTACAGGAGATCTTCGGTGATAACAACGCCACTGTCAACAAAAAGGTCAAGGCCGCGTGTGAGGCCGGTTTGCAGCCGATTATCTGCGTCGGTGAGCTTCTCTCCGAGCGCCAGGCAGGCGACACCGATGCGACCGTGACCGCGCAGGTCGAGGCCGCTGTGGACGGCGTGCCCGAAGACCACGTCGGGATGATTACACTCGCTTATGAGCCCGTCTGGGCTATCGGCACCGGCGAAGTCTGTGAGGCCGATGAAGCCAACCGCGTGTGTGGCATGATCCGCGGTGTTGTGGCAGATATTGCCGGCCAGGACGTTGCCGACGACATGCGTATCCTGTACGGTGGCAGCGTCAAGCCCGCAAACGTCGAGGGGCTCATGGAGATGGAAGACATTGATGGCGGTCTCGTCGGTGGCGCCTCTCTGGAAGCCGAATCGTTTTTGACGCTCATCGAAGTCGCCGGAGAAGTCAAGAGTTCATAACAGGTCATCCGTGGGAGCCGGCCATTGTTTCATCACCTGCCGGCTCCCACGTTTTTCACGCCCCGCTGAATTTCGCTCTCATCTGAGCCATTTTCGCTTGATATATGCACCGAGAGCGCTTACAGTGTAAGATACCAGTGCTGTAATCTTCCCGACTTTTCCGCACGGCCATCGGCAGGTCACGAATGCCAGCAAACGAAGCACAACCGACCTCCGCAAAGAAGACCGAAACGACCACCAGCAATCGTGGATATATCTGCTGGCTTTTTGCTGGATTCTGCGGCGTTGTGGCTGCTGTTGTGCTGAGCCATCTTTTCGGAGAAATCATCCACCGTGCTCTTCGCCCCCTGCCGACCTCCTACGTCAACTCCTTTCTGAACGCCCGCGTGGTCGCCGTCATATTTCCGGCCCTGATATGGATTCTGGTTATGCACAAAAAACGGCTGGCGTGGCTGTGGGCGCTGTGGTGGAGTCTTGTGGCTCTCGGGGTTTTGGTTGATGCGATCATCGCCGCGAGGATCCAGGGTGGTGGCGCCTTTGACTGGCCGACACTCACCGCTGACGCCCCGTGGGGCAATGCTTTTTTGGCCTCAGTTGTCCTCGTGGGCGTGTGGGCGTCGCAGATGTGGGCCGTATATGTCGCCCCCCGCTTCGCCGGGCAGAAACTCGATCCCCAAAAACACCGGCGGCGGATGTGGGGGCTGAGCGCAGATGCGGCATTCATCGTCCCCCTGCTGACCATGGCACTGGTCATGGCCTGGGGTATGGAGCAGACGTTTCATTCACCGCGCTGGCATGGCTGTGGCACCCTCCCAAACTTCCAGCATTTTTCCTCCTGCGAGCGCATCGAATGGGGCGACAATTCTCGCGCACAGATGGTTGCAGATCTCATTGGCACTCACCTGCAGCCGGGTCTCCACGGCGGGGATCTCCGCGCTGTGCTGGGTCCACCCGACGGCTACGACGGCGACTTCGTGGTGTATGAACTGCTCCCCAAGCCCACCATCGCCCAAAGCCTCGTGGCAGCCGCCCGGTGGGGCTCTCCAGCACCTGAACTCCACCTGAAATTCGCACCCGCCCGCAGAGATGTCGCGCACCTGCAAACCTTCCGGATCGTGAGATAGCCGTGTGCCGGTGAAAAACAGATGCGGATCTTCTGATTCGGGGCTCCATCGTTGCCACACGCCAGTGTGACGCAGGCACGGTGAGACTCTGAAATCAAGTGTGGCAACCAGTTTGTGTCATCGCTGCACTGTGACTGAGATTCTCTTTTCACAGCCAGACAGAAGGTTTCCCCGGGCCGGAATGGAAATGCTGTGAAGAGTTAACTTCGAGACTGTTTCTCCGTGGAGGGTTGCAGGATGTCCATCCCCATTCACTTTCCGAAGCTGTCGCGCTATGACCGCAGCGCCGAGCCGGTGACCGCC
This sequence comes from Armatimonadota bacterium, assembly GCA_046538215.1. GTDB lineage: Bacteria > Armatimonadota > Zipacnadia > Zipacnadales > UBA11051 > JBKHJK01. Next base: position 1,672 of record JBKHJK010000098.1, on the reverse strand, counting down.
GCCATTCCTTTTCCAAGGAGCACGCTGGGCGACGGCATGAAGGTCTGCGTGCACAATGCCAACCTGCCTGTGCCCACACAGTCGCGCACCACTGCCACCTGGCCGGATGGCTCGGTGAAATGGCTGCTGGTGGATTTCCTGGCGGATTTACCGGGAAATGCTGCCGCTGATTTCACCCTGCATGCCGATGGTTCGTGTGCCGAGCCGTCGCAGCCGGTACAAGCACGACAGGTTACGGGACGAATAGTCATTGATACGGGGCCTCTCGCCCTGTCTCTGTGTCACAGCGGCGAAAAGGGGCTTGTTGATTCTGCTGCCCTGCAGACCACACAGCTTGTGGCGTCCGGCGAGCTGAAGGGCCCTGTAGTCAGCATTGAAGGCAGAGAATATACCCCCAAAATCGGTCCGGGGGGCTGGAAGCTTCAGGACCGCGGACCGGTGCGCCTGGTGGCCCGGGCCGAGGGGACGCATGTGGCTTGCGACGGCAGCACCTGCATGGACTTCACCGCAGCCATCACCGCCTATGCGGGGAAGCCGTGGGTGGAGCTGGAGTACCGCATCATCAACCGCGAAGAGCCCGAGGAGCTGACGGTGGACGCCTGCGTTTTGTCATACCGTCCGGAGGGATATAATGACGTAACCACCGCTCTCGGCCGATCCCTGTACCGCTCGAATATCAGCTCCAGTGACGCCGGGGCGACGCTCGAGCATATCATTGACGCCAAGCAGCTCGTGTACGAGCCCAATGAGCACATTCCGGAAGTAATGTATGGCGCGTACTGGGCGGACCACACGTGCGAGCGCGGCGGGGTGTGTATCTCGTTTTTTCAGGCCCCGCAGAACTTTCCGAAGTCGTTCCGCTCGGCGGCACAGGGCCTCGATATCGGCATCATCCCCGCCGAAACACAGAGCATCACCTTCATCCGCGGCGTCGCCCGGGCCCAGAGAATGCAGCTTCATTTCCACGGATCGGATGAGGAGATCGAAAGCCTCAATGTCCGCAGCCTGCAGTACCAGATGCCCGACCATCCGCAGATTGACCGGGAGACCTACCGGGCGGCAGGAGTCACAGAGGATGTGTTTATTGATGAGCGGGTGCCGGAGGTGGAGCGCTACCTGGTGACACTCGCCGACCGGCGCACCCGGGGATACGGCATGCTCAACTGGGGTGATACGCCGGACAAAGGTTATACCGAACAGGGCCGCGGACGGGGCGAATACGTGTGGACGAACAACGAATATGACTTTCCGCATTCGATGCTTCTGTTTTATGAGCGCATCGGGGAACGCCGGCTGTTGGATTATCTCCGCCGCGCTGCCGAACACTGGATGGATGTGGATGTGTGTCATTGCAGCCCCGATCCCCTGCGTCAGGGCGGGCAGGTCACCCACTCAGCCCGGCACGTCACCGGTCGTGTTGTTGTTTCCCACGAGTGGGTCGAGGGATTGCTGGACTATTACCATCTCACCGGGGACGAATTCGCCCTGCAGACGGCTCTGGGCATCGGCAACAATATTCTCCGGAATCTCGAAAAAATGTCCATGGAGGAGGGCGGGATGTTCAGTGCACGTGAAACCGGCTGGGCCCTGCGGAGCCTGGTCACGCTGTTCCGGGAGACGGATGAGCAGAAATGGCTGGATCCGGCCGATGAAATCGTGGGGCATTTCCACC
>JBKHJK010000097.1:0-7004 GCA_046538215.1 Armatimonadota bacterium | reverse complement strand
CCGTCTTTCAGTGCGACGTCACCTTCGACCGGGCGCCCGTTGCGCGTCGTTCCGTTGGTGCTGTCGCGGTCACGCAGAATCCGCATATCATCTTTGAGAAATATCATTGCATGCTCGCCTGAGACGTATCGCTCCGGGATCGTCAGGGCATTATCGCTGTTGCGGCCGATTGTCACAGCAGCGGTGAGCGGAAACTCCGTGTCTTCGGTGAGACCGCTTTCGCCACTGTCTGCCACCACCAGTCGCGGCTTTTTCGGCTCCGGTGCCGGGCGTGGTCGTTGTGGTCGTGCCGGAGGTCGTGGACGCGTGGGTCTTTGCCGCGGTCTTTGTGCCTCCGGCGGTCTCTCCGGCGGCGCTGCAGGGGCGGCCTGTGGCTCGCGCCGCTTCTGCATCGCCTGTTCTGTTTTCAAAATCTCAAACAGGCTCCGGAAAATCCATATAATAAAAGCATAGAGGGCTGCCAGAAAAACGTATTTTCCGGCAAGCTGTATTATCCCGAGATATTCCACGGTGTCACTCCACGAAAAAACGAAGCTGGACCAGTCCGACCTCCACTAGATCTCTGTCTCTCAATATCGTCCGCTGAACCTTCTCGCCATTGACGAAGGTGCCGTTGGCGCTGCCGGCATCGGTTATTTCGTAGGTCACATGGTGATACTCAATTTCACAGTGCTGGCGGGAGACCTCCGGCGCGTCAATAACAATATCACATTCGGGCGACCGACCCACAGCAGCACTTTCACCGATCTCAAACCTCGGCCGGCCCACCGCCCCGCTCTCCTGCTTGAGGTATGCTGTCCGCGGACACGATTTGAACCCCGACGTGACCTCAAACGCGGAGGCACCACGAGCATCAGAGCTTTCCAGGCGAACATCCGCATACGGGCCGATGATCCAGCCCTGGGCGCGTGCGTACGCCTCCACGTGCTTTTTCAGCTCGGTGTCGGCCGCCACGTCCGAGTCCGACAGACGGCTGCAGTCCTCCGGAGATAGGGATATGATATAGCAATTGTGCACAAAAGTTCCCGAATCCGTCCGGACGCGGGTGTCGCGAGCCCTATCCCGGAGCGCCGACGCCAGTTCCAGCGGATGCAGGCGGCCGGGAAACAGCCGGGCAAACGGCTCCTCCAGCGTCTTTTTCAGCAGCTCTTCCAGCCGTTGTATCATGACCTCCGATCCTCTTTGGGCGAATCGCCCCTGATTATAGCAGAATCAGGCAGGCAAGTCACCCAAAGAGTGAGAGCTGACAAACTATCGCCCACAGGCGGCGGGTGCTGCACATGCGCCTGTCAGTCTTCGTCCGGTTCGGCTCTTTCTCCGGTGTATTTGAGGCGCCACCGCGGGCGCTTGCGGAACGATTCGTGAAACTCCTGGCCGCCACGCTTTGCTTCGTCCAGCGCGATCATACATCCCCTGATGCACCCGTTGGCGCCACATACAGCGAAGTAGCCGGTGCTTTCCAGCATGGTCTTGTAGTAGTCCACCACCCGGCCCGAGGGGAATTCATCCGTTTTGCGCCAGGTGCCCCGTGCGATGGTGTAGGCCAGCTTGTAGGCCTCTTCCTCCGTACATTTCTGCTCGGAAACATCCAGCCGGAGGCCCGGCGCGTCCATTGCCAGAAACGGTGAGACCTCCTTGTTCAGGCCGTGGTGGGTGAGCGTGCATTTGCCCATATCTACATCGCCCCACTCGTACACCTTATCCTCGATCTGGATGCTGACGGTTTTCCCCTCGCGGATATGGGGGATGGCGTGTCCCCCGCATTCGTCGGCGCACCGCATGCACCGGGTGCAAATCGAACCGGGTTCAACCAGGGGGTCGGGCTCCAGCTCGGCGTCTGTCAATAGCATACCGATACGCTGCCGGGGGCCGAACTCCTTCGTCAGGAAGACCTTCGACCAGCCGGGTTCGCCAAGGCCTGCAGCGGTTGCCGAAATGCGCATTTGCGGATAAACGTTTGCCCCCACTTCGCCCTCCCGCACCGGCTCATGGGTGGGCTCACCCTCGGGCACGCCTGGATAAATCGGTACCGCCTCCCAGCCGTGGTCCTCCACAAAGCACGAAAGCCTATAGGTGCCGACGGGCCGGAAGAGTGTGTTCAGGCGGTTGTAGCCGTAGAAGGTGTAGTTGCTCCAGTGGGTGCCCTCTTCGATTCCGCGATACACACCACGGGGAATCCGACGGATCGTGACGACCACGGATTTGCAGCCAGGGAAAATATTCGCCGGGTTCATCTGCGGCGGCGCGTTTTCGAACCGCTCGATATTGGCGATACCCACACCGTCAAGCCCCGCGGAATATCCGTACTCTTTGACCTGCTGTGCCGTGAGTTCAGCCATTATCGGCCCTCCCCCTCACCCTGCAGGTTCATCGGCTCGGCGGGTATATCCACGAGTTCACCAACCTGGTTGATGCCCCAGGCCTCACGAATCCGGAAGGGGTTCTCGAAGGTATTCTCAACGGCATCTTTGGCTTCCAGAGCATCCACGCAGGTGCGGTTGCACACGGCACCGAGGCGGTCCGGCAGGCCGGAGGGGTGATACGCATTCGGACACGCGCCGTTTTCACACTCCCGGCACTTTTCATAATCAATCCCTGCAATCTGCATGGTCCTGCCAGCAATCGTCAACTCCTGGAGATTATTTGCATCTACCGCATCCAGCGGGCAGGCCTCCGCACAGGCCATGCAACGCTGGCAAATGTCCCCCTCATGGACCGGGTCCGGCGTGAGCGGAGCATCGCTAAGAATCAACTGCAGCCGCTGACGGGGGCCGTACTCGGGCGTTAACAATGACCCGTTGATCCCTATCGTCCCCAGGCCGCAGGCGACGGCGACGTCGGCGAAGTTGGGATAGATATTCGGTGCCGGGCTTCCGTCACGAACCGGAACGCCCTGTGGATACGCCTCCGGGGGAAAGCCGAACAGTGGCACCGCCTCCCAGCCGTTATCTTCGAGGAACTCCACACATTCAAACGTGGTCATCGCCAGAAACTCCGTCTCCAGCCACGTGTAGCCGAAGCGCTGGAACGTGTTGAAGTTCGTTCCTTCTTCGGTTCCCCGCAGGCTTCCGCGGGTGATGCGGCGGCCGACGGTGATAACGGATTTGAGATCCGGGGCGATCGAGAGCGGACTCACCTCCGGAGCCCAGTCCTCGAACCGGTCGCGTCCGGCGATGCCGATGAGATCGGCCTCCGCCTGCTGTGCATACTCCTTGAACTGCTGCGTCAGGTCACTCACGGCGATGTTCCTCCTGCAAGTCTGTGATTTACCAATTTACACCTGGTCTTCAAACTCCTCGCGGCGCTGCATCAACTCTTCAAGCTTCTCGCGGATTTTCGGCGCTGCCTGCTCGACAAAAAGTTCTGCGAGCATCTTTCCGTGCTCGGCCGATGACTCGCGTGGATCCTCGCCACCGTACCCGTACGCCTCCGTTGAAAGCTCGCCCTCATCCGGCAGGCGCGACAGGTCCACCAGGTCCGGGCGGTAATGCATCAGAAGCGAGGTCTCGTTCTTCCCCGCATGGTCACCGCCCTTCACCTCCACCCATTGTGCGGGCAGAAAGTCCTGCCATCCGAGTGCCTCGGCGCGGTAATGGCGGCCATTGAAGATCTCGACGGCCTCCTGGATGGCTTCTACGTGCTTTCCGCCGTAATGGCCCATGAGCACAAGCATGAGCAAAAAGCCCTCGTCATAAAGCTGCTCGAGGTGGTGCAGCACGTAATCGTGCACGAGTTGCCGGGGGAACTCCAGGGTATGCCGGAAGCCCTTCCACGGCTTCATCGTCTGATACCCGCAATAGACCGGCGGCAGCACCACGCCACCGACATTCTCACACAGGTCCAGCGCCATGTTGTAGGCCTTGATCGTGTCCAGTCCGACGGCGTCATGCGGCCCGTGCCACTCATGGGCGCCCCATGGAATGATGGCAAACGGGCACTCCTTTATAACATCATCAAGCTCTTTCGGAAAGTTCTCTTCCCATTTCACTCATCATCACCTCAGTAATGCTGAGCCATGTTTTTGGCTGTTGTGTTAGTTCGGCTGCCACCGGGTGCGCTCGCGGTGGGCCTGCTCGGGAACCGGTGGCACCGGGCCCAGAAGCAGCGGATCATCCGTCTGTTCCATCCACTCATGCACCGTCGTTTTAAGCTCCTCCAGCGTGTCGGCATATTCCGGATCCTCCGCCACATCGTTCATCTGCAGCGGATCGGCCTGCAGATCATACAACTGGTGCTCCGGGCGGCGGTCTTTGTAATACTCCCAGGCGACCTCCCTGCCGGCCTCGCCGTTCCACACATCCAGCGGGAGATACACCATCGGCCGGTCGCCGAAGTTACGCACATACAGAAAGTCGTTCGTGCGGATCGCCCGCATCGGGTTGTACCGGTCATGCCACGTCATCTCGGCAAAAATATGGTCTCGCTCCCGGTAATCACCACCGGCGATAAGCTGCCAGAAGCTGCGGCCCGAAATGTTCTCCGGTTCCGGGCCTCCCACCATCTCCATCATCGTCGGGAGGAAGTCACAGTTGGTCAGAAGCTCGCTGTGGACCGTGCCTCCCTCAATGACGCCCGGCTGGTGCATGATCAGGGCGGTCATGATGCCCGGGTCGTAGCAGGTCCCCTTCGCCCGCGGCTGTGCGGTCCCATGGTCGGTGGTGAAGATGAACAGCGTATCCTCTTGCAGGCCGGTTTCCTGCAGCGCCTGTCTGACGCGGCCCACCTGCTCATCAACGACCCGCACCAGGCCGTTGAGACCCGCAATGTCCTCGCGGATTCCCGGACGGTCCGGCAGCCACGGCTGGATCTGCACCTCGTCGGGATCATCCTTTGGGTATCCTTCGCGATGATAGGGCCGGTGAGGTTCCGCGAACCCACAGGACATATAAAACGGCTCGTCACCGGGGTTTTTGGCGCGCTCCTGCAGAAACTCCACCACATTGTCGGCGACGTATTTCGCCCGGAGCTCATCAGTATCATGCAGATGGTCGTATCCGAGAGTCGACGGGTCAGAGTCCTCGTGCTGGACGCCAAAAAGGTGGGTCTCATACCCGGCTTCATTCATATACATCGGCAGTGTCTTCTCACCGGGATGGAACTCCCAGCCGATGTGCGCCAGGCCCATGAGGCCGTTTTCGTGCGGATACCGGCCTGTCATGATGCTCCCGCGGCTGGGGGAGCACTGTGCGGCGGTGCAGGCGTACTGATCGAACGAGACTCCCTCACCCGCCATCTGGTCCATATTCGGTGTGTCCACGCCTGCGCCATAGCAGCCGATGTGCTGGCCAATGTCGTGGACGATGATCTTGACGATATTCGGACGATTGTTTTGTGCCATTGAAATCCCTCCGGTTGGGTGTCATACGCAGGCCCTTTCTTCACCATCGCGTGATATCCCTTCAGGGGTGCACCGGGTCGCGCAAAAGTATCCCTGCACATGTGGTAGGAAAACTACTCCCTGTCGTTGAAGAATATATCGGGACACATTTCTGGATGGAGGGGATGAGGATGGCAAAGCTTCTGATCCTGTATCACTCGATGTCGGGCAACACCCGCAGGATGGCGGAGGCAGTGGCTGCAGGTGCACAGGAGGTGCCAGACACCGAGGTCGAGGTGAAAAAGGGCCTCGATGCGCGGCTGAAGGACCTCCTGGATTGCGACGGGGTCGCCTTTGGCTCACCCGACTATTTCGGACGCATGGCCGGAGGCATGCAAAACTTCTTCGACCGCACCTATTACCCCGCCAAAGGCCGCGTGACCGGCAAGCCGTGCGTGATTTTCGGCAGCGCCGGTGGGTCGGCCAGCACCGTTATCAGGGACCTGCGGAAGATGGTCAGGCGCTTCGAGTTGGATGAAATCGGCGAGGCCGTCGGCGCCAGCGGCAACCCCGATGAAGAGGTCCTCAATGAGTGCCGCGCCCTCGGCCGAAAGCTCGCAGAGGCGGCCAAATCACCCTGATACTGAAACACCACATTCCCACTTACGCCTCACAGCCGCAGGCAGGATTACCAGCCCTGCAGGGGTAAATATATCCTGCAGACACTCTCGATATTGTCGCAGTAGCACCACAAGGAGCGTTTTATGACCATGCAGGACCGCCAGGAAGTGACCGTTGAAGCAACGACCGTCCCAGTGTTTGGTGAGTATGACGTGGTGGTATGCGGGGGAGGGCCGGCGGGAATCGGAGCCGCCGTCACCGCCGGGCAGCACGGAGCGAAGACACTGCTCATCGAGGCCACCGCCTGTCTCGGGGGGCTGATGGCCGGCAGCTTTCTCGGAGGCTTTTGCGACTCGCCGGGTGGGCCGGAACGACCGACCCGGACGCCGGCACCGGCGTCGAATACGCCGGGACCGTGGCGGCGGGCGAAGCCGACGTCGACGCAGCCGCCGTTCGGTCGCTCGCCCGGCGAGTGGTCGACCTGGCAGACGAGGCCGCAGGCCTCCGACGAGCCATCGAACGGGACGCACCGACCGTGGCGCCGAATCTCTCGGCGCTCGCCGGACCCGTACTCGCGGCCCGACTCGCGTCGCTTGCGGGCGGATTGGAGACGCTGGCGAAGAAACCGAGCGGCACAGTACAGGTACTTGGGGCCGAAGATGCACTGTTCACTCACCTCCGTGGGCACGCCCCGTCGCCGAAACACGGAATCATATACGCACACGAGGCCGTCCGCGGAACGCACCCCGAGGATCGCGGCTCGGCGGCCCGAGCTCTCGCAGGGAAGCTGTCGATCGCCGCCCGGATCGACCACTACGCGGGCGATCTGCGGCCCCAGCTCGGGGAGCAACTGGACGAGCGGATCGCCACGATCCAGGCACGCAGCGGGGGTGACGACGCATGAGCCTGCCTGAGGGCGTCACCCGGCGACCGTTCGACGGCGAGGAGCGCCTCGCGACCCGTGGCGACCCGGTCTACGGTGAACCGGTCGAGGACGGCTGGCGGCTCTGGGACGCACGGCGGTCGAAGCTCGGCGCGATGCTCGAGCAGGACGTCGACACCGGCC
>JBKHJK010000096.1:0-7091 GCA_046538215.1 Armatimonadota bacterium | reverse complement strand
GCTGGCACATGGGCACCGGTGGCGAGGCGAGTATGGACTGGGAAGACGGAGTAGTGCATTGCCACTGCCCGAAGGCCAAAGACACCGCGTGGCTGAACTTCTTCGGCCCCGTTGAGGTGCAGGAAGACGTTTTCTACAGGGTCTGCACCCGGGCGAAGCTGAACGATGTGGCCGGTGACGGCGGCCGCGTCCTCGTCGAATGGCAGGATGAGACGGGCGAAGATAAGATCTACCGTTATCCGATCAAAATCTCCGGAACTTCCGACTTCACCGAATACAGCCAGATCGTCAAGTTCCCGGTCGGGGCCGCAGCGATCTCCCTGGTTCGTGTGGGCATCTACCAGTCCCGGGGTGAGGCCTGGTTTGACAGTGTGAGTATCCGCAGGGTCCATGTCGCCGAAGAACGCCTCATGCCGATTAAGGATAGGTGGCTGCTGCAGCCGCGTGATATAGAGGTCACCAGCGTTGTGGACGTGACGGAGCAGATGTCGGCGGAGGAGTTCTGGAACCGCTTCCCGGATCCGCCACAGGCACCTGCAGTCGAGCCGGAAAACCTCTACGATGTGGATCTTCTGCGCTATTACTTTTTCGGACTCGATTTTCAATATCCCGCCCGAACGCTGTGGCGCGAGAAGCGCACCATGCGGGTGGTGGATATGCTGGGCAAAGACCGCCCCCCGAGCGAGCATAAATACACCGTCGCCATCGCCGAAGATATCAAGCACCGGCCCCTGATCCGCAATTATGGAGCTCTTCAGCCCGAAAAGATGTATCCCCGCCGTATGCACCAGTGGGCGGATTATTACCTCACCTCCTACTGGATGACCGAAATGCCGTGGTTCCTCGGCCGCGGGCTCGATATGGTCAATTACATGCAGTATTCGCAGTACGGGCCGGAAGGGCACAACGAGTTTTTGGCGGACTACTATCCGGAATACCTGGAAGAAATCAAAGCAGACGGCAGGGCACGGCAGTGGGCGGGGGGATATGATTATCTCTTCGACTTCACCTGGGAGGATGGGTACGGCTACACCTGGCAGCTTCACCAGCCCGACCACCACGTGAACTCGGGTATGGCCGTATGGCAAATTCGCGCGTACGAAACAACCGGCCTTCAACGGTATCTGGATTCGGCCCGCAGTGAGATCGTCAACCTGCCACCCCATTACGGCTTCCACTCCGGTGAATGGAATGGGCAGACCTATTACTGGACAGAATACAACCCCACAGGAGAGAACAACCCGACGACCGACGCCACCGACAATATCCAGTCGCTGGTCGCTCAGACAGCCGCGGCGGTGGGATATTACACAAAGGACCAGAAGCTGCTGGAGTTCGCGCGGGGACTTTTGTGGTATATGTGTCGGGAATGGCACCGTGACGGACGCTGGTATTACCACGGCATGGAAAACGACATGTACCCACACCGGAGCGTGTCACACGACGAGGCGTGTGTGAGCTCCACGATGACCGCCCTCCCCTATCTGCTGGCTGCCGGGGTGGACGTTGAGGCCATGCTCCCGTACCTGCAGGAGGCAGTGGCGTTTTACTTCACCGAGACGGAGACCAAGAAGATTCTGGGGAGAAAGTATCCACGCTACGACTTTCCCTATTTTCGCGCATACCTGCTTTTCGGCAATCCAGACAACCTCGCACCGGGCGAACGGCTGGAGCTGAATATGGTTGTGCAGGTCGTCGGCACCGGCGCGGCTGACGTGACACTCCACCCGAACATACCCGAAGGATTCACGGTTCCCGACGATGCGCAGATAACGGTGAGCTATCTGGATGGCCAGAATATTCACCAGGCTCCGCTCACAGCAGACGCGTTTGAAAGCGGGGTTGAGCTCGACCTGCCGATTGCGACCGGCGACCTGTACCGCCTCACTTATGCCGTGGTGTGCCCTGAGGACTTCGAGGTCGTCCAGGCGGAGTATGATCCCAACGAGATGCCGCCCACGAACCCGACATTCCCTCGACCGCAATTGACTTTCACCGACGAATTCGGGCGCTCCCGGCAGGCCGAGGCGCAGGTGCAGAGCTTCGATACACTGGGGACGATCACCGCGGAAAACTTCGCAGAGTTTCCCGGCACGATCCATTTCCCTCACGCCGACCTCAGGCTCAATGACTATCCGTCCTGCACGCAGCCACAGTAAATCATGTTGCGACACCCCGCGCCGTTGTGGTAGAGTGCCCTGTGGTCGTGACAGATTTCCTCACGAATGTTCCCCCACAAAGACGTCCATGACAGGAATGATTTGACCCATGAAAGCGAAACTTGACTGCATTCCGTGCGTTCTCCGACAGGCCGTCAATGCCGCGCGTCTTTCCACTGATGACGAAGAGCTCATTTACCGTGCGATTGATGGTGCGCTGGAAACCATGCGGGCGGTGGACCTGCAGGATACACCAATGGCGATCGGCTCACAGGTTCACGGTATCGTCGGGGATATTACGGGTGAGGCGGACCCGTATCTCGATTTGAAGCGGCAGTCAAACGAGCAGGCTCTCGAAATGTATCCGTATTTGCGCGAAATCGTGTCCGGAGCGGACGATCCACTGGTGACCGCGACGAAAATATCCATTGCCGGAAATATCATGGACTTTGGCGCACTGGATACCTTTGATGTGGAAAGCACTGTCCAAAACGCCCTCGAAAGTGACTTTGCGATTGACGACTTTGATGCACTGAAGGCCAGGCTCGGCCCGGATGCTAACGTCCTTTTCATAGCCGACAATGCCGGTGAGATCGTATTTGACCGCGTGCTGATGGAGCATCTGCAAACCAGTGAGATCACCGTGGCCGTCAAGAGCGCTCCGTTTATCAATGACGCAACGCTGGAGGATGCGAAAGAGGCCGGTATTGACGGCGTCGCCCGACTTATTGAAGTCGCGCCGGGAGCGCCGAACGGTGACGAGCTGGATCCTGCGTGGGAAGCCGCTGATGCCATCATCGCCAAGGGTCAGGGCAACTACGAGGTGTTCAGCGAAGCCGAAGGGCCGTTGTTCTTCCTGCTGATCGCCAAATGCGAATGCATTGCAGACGATATCGGTGTCAACAAGGGAGATACCATCCTGCAGTCACAGGAAACGCGGCAGGCGTAGGCCCGCAAGTGTACCGGGGGCTGCTCAGCAGTCGTCCTCCGGCAGCTCGGCGACGGCCTTGACCTCCACCAGGTACTCGGGCGCCACCAGTGACTGCACCTGCACCAGCGTGCTTGGTGGAGGATTTTCGGGGAAGCAGGACTGTCGGACTTTGAGATAGCCCTCAAGGTCTCGCTCGACATTCACCATGTACACGTCGGTGTGCAACACGTCGTCGAGTGAGGCGCCGAGGCTCTCCAGGATGAGCCGCACGTTTTCATACACGCGCCGGGTCTGGGCTTCAATGTCCTCACCCACACACCGCCCGTCCTCATCCACCGCAACCTGGCCTGCCAGAAAGATGATCTGCCCGCCTTCTGATATGGCGGCGTGTGAATACGTCGGGGAAACGGGATCGGGGAAATTATCCGGATTTATCTTCCGTGCCATTGCCCTTTTTCCCTGCGTGATGATGAGCCTGCGTGAAAAGGTTACGCGACCTGCCAGCTTTCTCTCTGCTCGGGACACTGGCGTTAGCTATCGCGTTCGGCGAGCTTTTCCGCCTCGTGCTCCGCACGCACATTAATTGCATGAACGGACAGGTATGTAAACAGCCCCAAAGATATGAAGAAAATTCCCAGTCCGATCCATGTGAGCGTATTGCCGTCTCCGATGTACATAAGAACGAATGAAACGGCTGACAGAATCCACGATATGACCAGTTCAACCACGTTGACGTCGGTGTGAGGGTCTTCTTTTCCCCACTCTTCACGTGGTTTGAGCAGGCCGTCAGCTTCGAGATCTTTCAGAGACACGCAATCACTCCTCGAAATCTGCTCCCTCTTCGATATCCCAGAAGAACTGGAAGAACTGTGAAACGCTATATTTGGCACGCGCTGCGCTCATATTAACGAGCATCGTGGGACACTCAGAGCGCCGCGAGACCTGTTTTGTCTTGTCTCCCCAAACCGTCCGACGGATCCAGCTTTCACGCGAGGCTCCCATCACCAGCAGATCGAACTCCTCGGACTGCTTGAGGATTTCTTCCACGACGTCGCCTGTTTCGATACGGATGTGGAAGCGGCGCTGCGCAAGCTCCCCCCGGTCTCCTGCCTCGAGCTCCGGCGCTTCAGCTCGAATGGCAGCCCTCAGTTCGGCAGCGCGATGGGCACGCTCACGGCTTGAGACGTCTTCATCAACGATATGGAGCAGGCGGATATAGCTGTCTTCTTCAGTTGCCATCATTGCTGCAAACTGGGCCATGAGATTTCCGTGCGCCGGGTGCTGGATGGGTACGAGTATCCGCCTGGCCGGGATCTTTACATCCTGGCGAACGACAACGACGTTGCTGTTTGATTCCTTGACGATCTTATCGATCGTGCTGCCAATCGCCGTTTTCGGATCGGCCGGCTCGCCAGCCCACCCAAGGACGACGAAGTTGGCATGATAATCCTCCACGGTGTCGATGATGGCATCGGCGGGCCGGTGACCGACGCGCACCAGGGCATTAGGGGTCATACCCAACGTCTCAGCGTGCTCTGACACCTCGTCCAGGAGCGGCCGCACCTCATGGATGAAGTCGCGTCCGACGCTCACCGGAAGCTGGTCCGGAACGGTGATGACGTTGAGCAACAGCAGATGTCCGGGCTCCCGCTCCAGCAGCCGGTCAGCAACGCTCAACAGACCTTTGGCAGTATCAGGATTGGCGATTGGGGTGAGCACTGAGAAGCCGCGGCGGTCGATAACTGCACGTTCTTCCAGAACAATGGGGGTAACCTCTTCTTCCCGTTCGCGTTCGGCGGCATAGAACCGATGGATCCCGATCCCGATGAGGATGTACACCCCGGCGACGATCGCGGCTGTCGGCGAATAGATGATCATGAAAATCGCCAGAGCCAGCTTGGTAATGATTCCGGCGATGTGAATCCACGGGAAAAACGGTGTGACATAGCCAAACTTCAGCTTGTCGCCGTATTTCTTGCGCAGTGTGATGCCTGCAAGGTTCACCTGCAAAAATAGCAGCAGGAACATCATGTCACAGCCCGCGGCCACCTGGTGGACGTCGAAGGCAAGCGCCATCCCGATGATGAATACTCCACTCACCAACAGGGCAATATGTGGGACCCGCGTTTTGGGATGGACGGCCCCAAAGCTGTCCGGGAGATTTCGATCACGCCCCATCGCAAAGGCAACACGCGTGGAGGAGTACGTCGTCGCGTTGAGAGCGCTCATCGTCGACAGCAGCGCCCCGATCGTGATAAGCCAAGACCCCAAAGGCATGAAGTCCCGGGCCGCATTTGCAAGCGCCACCTCGGGGTTGACTGTACCCAGCCATTCCCAATTGGCCATAGCTGTCTCCGGGCTCGGAGCACCCACTGCGGTGAATGCTACTGCCACGTACGTCACGACCACAGCGGCAACGGCAAGAAACACCGCCTTCCCCATGGCCGTTCTCGGGTTATCAACCTCTTCACCCGCCTGGGCGATAATTTCGTACCCTTCGAAGGCGATGAAGGTTAGACCCATCGCTGTCAGAACGCCACTGACGCCGTTTGGAGCGAAGCCGCCTGGATTGATCGCAGATGTCGTGTATTGCGCCATCCGACTGGGGTCTCCAATAATGGCCCCCAAGCCAAAAATGACGAACATCCAGATAATCAGCATCTTGCCCATCGTGACAATGTTGCCGGCCAGACCGGTTTCGGATGCTCCCCGATAATTGATGTACACGAAGGCAATACCGATGAGGATGATAATGGATTTGAGCAGGATGGTCTCGACAGGGTATCCGATCAACTCCCCGTCAATATAAAGTCCCGCATCACGCAGCGCGAGAATGGAGTAGTATGCAAACCCCTGGGCATACAGGCTCCCAGCCACTGCGTGGGCAAACCAGCTCATCCATCCGGCTATGAAGGCGTTCCAGCCTGGAAGTCCCTCTTTGACCCACAGGTAGCCCCCGCCGGCCTCCGGAATCGCGCCCCCGAGTTCCGCATACACCATGCCGGTAAGCAGCGTAATGATGCCGTTGCCCGCAAACGCGATGATAAGGGCCGGTCCGGCCTCATTTGCTGCAAGTCCGGTGAGGACGAAGATGCCGGCGCCGATCATACCTGCGACGCCGACCATCGTTACATCAAAGAGCCCGAGATCGCGGCTGAGGTCTGTATGTGGCTGCTGCGCTGTGGCACTTTCTTCAGTGGCCATCGCTTATCTCCAGACCGATAAAAATCACTGCTGTTTGGTGCGTGTATCACAGCATGTGCTCTACTGGCCGATCACTTCGTCCAGAGCCTTTTCCAGCTCTTCCTGCGGTCGAACGCCAACGATCTCCTGCACCTTTTCTCCGTCCTGGAAAATCGCCATGAAGGGGATCGCGCGAATCTGATACTCCTGCGCGAGCTGCTGATTGCTGCCTTCATCTATGTTCACGCGCGCAACGACTGCGCTGCCTTCATATTTTGCAGCAAGCTCTTTCAGAACTGGATCCATCATCTTACATGGACCACACCAGGGCGCCCAAAAATCTACCAATACAGGCACATCGGCCTCGAGCACTTTTTCGTCAAAGTCATCAATGGTCACATCAATCGGCATGGATATGTCCTCCTTGTTTGTGACAGCTTTTTCCTTATCTTTCTGCTGCGCCTCTTCCGCCGCGTCGGGTGTTTCACCCGGCTCTATAGCCAGCTCCATCGGCTCTTCAGGGCCAGCGTCAGGTGGGGGCGGCCCGGACAAATCAGCGTCTTCCGCTGGCCTCGTGCAGCCGGCCATAATAAACACAAAGCCAGCAATAAGCGCTATGAAAAGCAGTGTCGGGGATCGCACAATCTCTCTCTTCCAATCTCCACGTATGGTCGTGGGGGGACTATTCTTCACCCGGATCGCCAAAAGACTACCATGTTTTTCAATCTGGCGCAACTCAAACGCCACGGTCAGCCGGAGGTCAACTCATAGGCCGTTTCGTACATCGCTACAACATTTTCCGGTGGTCCGACGGCCTG
>JBKHJK010000095.1:0-7096 GCA_046538215.1 Armatimonadota bacterium | reverse complement strand
GTGTATCCCCCAGGCGTACCAGGACATTATGCTCCAGGCTCATCGGCTCGGCCGCAAGGGCGGTGAGAACAAGTTCAAAGGTTGTGTTCGTCTTGATCTTCTCCGGTGCGATCATTTCGATGAGACCCGCGGTTTCCAGGGGCTTGTCATCAGCGACGGCGGCAACCTGGTCCGGCCGCAGCATCCGGTCATAAATCCGCACGTCCGAAAACGCCGACCGGGCGGTTACAGATCCGTCATAGTCGGACCCAATATTGAAATAGGGCCACTGCCGCGGCTGGAAGATGAACTGTTTTTGTGCCGCCAGCATCCCGTCAACATACAGGGCCGCACCACGGCTTCTGTCCCACGTCACGGCCACGTGATGCCACTGTCCTGCCCGCCAGCTCTTGATGCTTGTTTGCAGCACATGGTCCGCTGCGTCACGGATGTTGAACTGCAGCGTGGAACTCGGCGTCTTCATCAGATACATGGCGTTGTAGGCGGGGGAGTGCGTCGGTGCGGAGTCGGAAAAGAGGCCGTACCGCTTCCCATCATCGCCACTCCACTGCGGCTGAATCCAAAACGCCACCGTCCCTGCGCTCTTGGCAAAAGCTCCATCTGCCCTGTATCGTAGGTGCGCATCGCCTTCGAGCAGGATACCCTGTCCGTCATGGGTCTTGACATAGTCGGCTGTTCCACTGACATCAACGGGGGCAGGGCCGATTTCAGTTTCGTAATCACCGTTGAAATCTGAATGGAAGACGAGACCCACAGGACCACCCAGACAGATCGCTGCCAGACCCACTATCGCCGCTGCGGAGATCACTGTACGCATTCGTATATCCCTTTCTCGACGAACTCTGTGATATAATTCATTTCCAGCCGGGTGCGATAATTCCTGCCTCGATCGTCCCACATGCGGACTCGGAGGTCATTTATGGGCGAGACACTCAGCCGCGCAATATTCATCATTTTCGTCGCCACGGCAGGCGCCACAGTTCCAGGCCCCGCCGCCCATGCTGCTCCTTATGTAGTATTCGACATCGGTTGCAGCCCCGTTACTATCGAAAACACCGACGGCGTGGTCTTCACAGTCATGGCCAACGACCGCGTTATCTTCCAGGAGCGTTTCGACCGGGCGCGATGGAAGCCGTGCGTGGTGGACCTGGACGATCTCGCAGGCGAAAGAGCCACTTTTCGCTTCTCCACTGCGGCCTATCGTGAACCCAGCCAGTACAGCCAGGGCTTCTTCGGCCAGCCCCGTATTTGTGCCGGACCGGTTGAAGGCTACGACTGTGGGCGGGTCATCTACGACTTCATCGAGCATTTCGATAACGCCACAAAGGGTATTGTATCACCTGAGGGCGCCCTGAAAACAGAATTACCCGGTGGCGCAGCCGCCACTATCGTCACTCCTCCGGTGATCGAAAAGGCACAAAAAAGTCTCTATCTGCATCCGAAATGGCTGGGGCCGCAGTGGCCCACTGCCGCGGAGTTTTCCGTGGACATCCCCACCGTGACCTCCGATGCCGACAGTCCTGCAGAGGTGACACCGGCTGCGTTCGACTGCCCGACGGTGCTGAGTCATGGCGCCGATGCCAGCCACCCTGACTGCACTACCGACCCCGACCTCCCATACGATCCACTGGAGGTCGCCCTGCCCGAAGACCGAGATACGGGATACGCATTCAGCGGGCTGCTGGCCGCGGGCGTCGAAACGCTGGATGTCAACCTGCGAATTTCGGGAGCAGATCCCGATGGCCCGGACGCCTTCGCCGGTGTCGTGCTGGACTTTCTCAGGCCGCACGGCCTGGCGAAGCGCATCTATATGGGACGCTTCGACGGCGACGAGGCCCGGCTGGACTGGACGAATCCGGACTTCACCTGGCCGGGATATATCCCCGAATACGAACACACCGGCACTGTTCTTCAGAGAATCGCTGCAGAGGCCGGCGACCACGCCATTGACCTCACAGAGCTCGCTCCACCCGACTGGGACGGTCGGGTGTGGGTTTCGGCGGGCGTGCAGAATATCGCCGGTGCAAGCGTGTCCCTCTCCGCCGGCGTGCAGCCGGCGACGGCGGAAGATTTTCTGGTCCAGGAACTGGGCGAAACCGGCGCATCCTGGACGGTCTCACTGTACGATGGCCATATCTGCTGGAGTAAGCAGGGCGACCGGACGTTCATTGATGAGTGCTGGGACCGCTATAAGCAACATATCGCCGGCGAGACGCTCTTTGCCGCCGAATACGGCGACCGGGTCACCGAGACCGAGGACGGAACCCATACATGCACCCCAACGGGCCTCCGTGACATCACCATCCATAAGACCTACAGCCTCCGGGACGGCTGCCTCGTCAAGAAGGTCGCTTTCGAGAACACCGGAGAGACCGACACGGTCATCAAGCACTATTCCAGCACTCACCTGGCCCCTGATTTCCGCAACGGCGGGACGTACTGGCGCACCGTGCACCAGAACGTGCTCGGGCTGACGATGGCGAAGGCCGATAATGTCACCGCCTCGGTGCGTGCGGCGAGTCCGGAGGGTCGCCCGGACGAGGCGATGGTGGCCGTGGAATCCGATGCTATGACCGCCGGAAGCTTCCGGTACCGTGTCAATGAACAGTGGGTCACACCGACCACGAGCTTCAACTGGGAGCCGACACTGCGATATGAACCCGGCGGCTGGAGTTTTGGAAGCGGGGCGCTGTGGCTGAGACCGGGTGAGACCAAAAGCGTGGAAGTCCGCTCCATGATCACACAGGGCGGCTGGCCGGAGTTTCTTCGGGCATACCAGGCGCTACCCGAGGTCGCTGAAGGCTGGGACTTCGACACCCCCGAGTGGGTGAGCGACGTGTATGTTGATGCCTCTCCGATACGCAAGTGGGGCTTTTTCGATCTGCCTTCCGGACGCCTCGCAACCAATATCCTGTGGAATATCCCCATGGCCTGGGGCGACTACTTTGCCGAGGGCACGATTGATTACGGCGGTGGAGAAACCAATACTACCGCCTCCATCGCCGCATATCTCCAGCAGGTTCATCGGGACGCTCCGGAGGAGAATATTTCCCTGTACACCCTGCTTTTGGGCCTGGAGGAGGACACCGAGACCTACCGCCAGCACCCCGGATTTGCAGTCACAGCCCGGCACGGCGGGCCCGATTTCCTGGGGCCTATGGGACGGCATAAATCGCCGGGGCTTGTAAAGCAGGTATCCACAGACGATGCCGCAGAGTATTTCGCCGCACAGTACGGCGACATGGTGGATGGCTACGAGCTGGATTTCGTGTATATTGACGGCTCACCGGCCGGTGCCAGCCGGATTGACTGGGAGAAAAAGCTGGTCACGCAGAGCTCAGACTGGCTTGATTTCTACCGCCGCCTGCGGAAGGCCATTCGCAACGAGAACCCAAACGCCGCGCTCATGAGCAACGCCGCCGGTGCGCCGCTGACGGACTTTTCGTACTGGGAGTTCCGGCGCTGGCACGAGCACGGGGAGAAAAGCTGGAAAATAATCGCCCATGCGCTGGCGACTGCGAAGATGTTTGATCGGCCGGGACGCTTCATCTCCCCCACTCCCTGGCATGATGAGGCGCTGAAGGTCAACGCCGACCCGGAATACTGCAACTACCTGCTCAGCTTCGGCCTGTGTCCCTCAGCGAATACCACGCACCTGGAGCGGCTGAAGGACAAATGGGCATGGGTGCAGGCGGCGTGGGAGATGCGGGGCTCCTCTTACAGCACCGCCCTGCTCGATCCCGCGTATCTGTCGAGGGATGACGTTGAGGTTCATGCCCTGCAAAAGCCCGGAGAGGTGCTGCTGGCGGCCATCGCTCGCTCAGAGGACGCATCGGATGTTGAAGCGGCTCTCGACGCCGAAGACGCCGGCCTGCAGCCGGATGCGCCGCTGTTCGTCTGGCAGATGCAGATGGCCGATCCCCGCGACCCCGAGGGTGTCCAGGAGGCCCTCGACCCGCGGCTGGTGCACGTCCGGCCCACCGGTGAGAGGCCGACTGTCAACATCCAATCACGATACCGGCTGCTGAATCTCTACTGCATCACCAACTGCCCCGCTATCGTCACGCAGGTGGGCCAACAGAGGCTTCAGGGCGCACAGCCGACCGTGCCGTCAGTGACGATGCTGCCTGCCTGGAACGGCGAGGTCTGCACCATCGAGCTGTCCGCTGAAAGGGAATGCAGCATCTTCATTCCGAACCTCCCGGATACCGATGGCGCCTCCGCAGCCGTTGACGGAGTGCAGATGGAGGGGCAGGCGGCGACGGTTGGAGGCGTGGAGGGGAGCAGCTTCACCATTGACGCCGGGGATCATCTCCTGGAGGTTCGGTGGGAGTGAAACGATTGCAGGCGCACCGGTGTCTAAGCACATAATCACGCCACTCACAGCACGCGACCCGGATGTACTCTCCGGGCCACGCAGGAGGTCTGACGATGCAGAGCCGATATGTCGTGTATGCAATTATACTCGTCGCCGTTTTCACCATGGGAGCGTTGTGTGGTGATATGTTCCGCACACCGGCGGCAGCACAGGATAACGGGGATAACGGGGAGGAAGAGGCGGCAACCGACAGACCGAAGTTTTCTCTCGAGAAGGCACCTGTCGTGGCCGCCGAACCCTATGAGTACGAAACTGAATATGAAATGGACCCGTTTGAGCCCGACAAAATCCGCTCGACCACCACGCGGGTGCACAAGCTTGTCATCGTCCGCGCCGACGGGAACAAAGAAATCGTCAACGCCAAGTGAGGTTTAACCGCCCGACCCCCACAGTCCCCGCGTGGCGTTGTGCATCATTCAATGCGACGTATCGCCACGGGGGACCGGATTATGATATGCCTTTGAGGAGGGTTTTTTTATGCCGAAGAGAGAAGTTGACTACGCCCACTATGTGCCGCAACTGGTGCAGGCGTTCGGTTCCGGGGGCGCGCTGCTGACATCCGTGGACGAAAACGGCAAAGCAAATCCCATGACCATCGGCTGGGGCACCATTGGGATTATATGGTCGCGGAAGCTGTGTACAGTGATGGTGCGGCCCTCTCGCTACACCTACAAGTGCATCGAAGCAACCGGAGACTTCACGGTCAATCTCCCGTATCCGGAACTGCGCTCGGTCGCCGATTTCTGCGGCACCCGTTCAGGGCGGGATTACGACAAGTTTGAGGAATGCAATATCACGCCCCACGAATCCGCCGACATCACCTCTCCGGGCATCAACGAATGTGGCGTTATCTGGGAATGCAAGGTGATGTATCACAACGACATTAACACCGGTGACATGCTGCCGGAGCTGGCGACGATGGTGTATGCCGGGGGGGATATCCACAGGATCTATTACGGACTGGTGAGGCGCTGTATAGCCGATGATGACTTCGAGCAGCGCTTCGAAGGCCAGGGCTGGTAGGTCGAAAGCTGCGCCGATGAAAAGCAAACAGGCACCGGCAGCCGGTGCCTGTTTTTGTTTGACGTAGATTCTTCACCACTGCCGGAAGATGATCTTGCCGCATTGGGCCTCTGCCATCAGGTCATATCCCGCCTGGGCGTCTTCAAGTGGCAGCTCGTGAGTAACGATCCGGGTGACATCGAGGCCCTGGCGCACCAGCTCCACCATTTCGTAAAACTCGCACAACCGCCAGTACCATGCCCCATAGACGGTGAGCTCCTTGTGGATGAGATCGCGCGAAGGATTGAAGCACGCCTCCGACTGCTCCCCGTTGACGGCTATTTTCCCGGCCTTTGCGGCGGCCTCGAAGGCAAGCTCAACACCCGCGGGCTTCCCGGTGCACTCGTAACACACATCGGGTCCACCCTCGGTCAGTTCCCGCAGGGCCTCCACAGCGTCCACCTCAGCAGCATTGACCGTGGCCACGGCACCGAGGTTTTCCGCCAGCCCCAGGCGATGATCGGACAGGTCAACGCCGATTGGTCGGGCGCCGTAGTAATCAAGCAGCAGAATATGCCCGAGACCGATGGGGCCGCAGCCGATGACGGCCACAGAATCGTTGCCGCGGATGCCCACCCGTTCGGCGGTGTGATAGGCGACCCCCATGGCGTCGCCAGCGATCAGCACACCGGTTATCCAGTCAATATCATCCGGCAGCTTGACACAGTTACGTGCAGCCGCGAGGGCGTATTCCGCGTGGGCGTTGCCGTAAAATGTCAGATCGTCGCACAGAATGCTGTGATCGGTGAGGCAAAAGCGGCACTCTCCACACCCGGCGATGATGTGCACACCGACCCGGTCGCCCTCTTCGAAACCTGCATTGCCGTTGGGATCAGCGACCACACCGGCGAATTCGTGGCCACCGTTGCCCTCGGAGCCCTCGGGACTGCGGAAGCTGCCCATTTCGCTGCCACACAGTGCCGAGACCTGCACATTGATGAGCATCTCACCGGGACCCGGCTCCGGCGCCGGCACATCCACGACCTGCACTTGGCTATTCCCCATAAATTTCAGTGATTTCATCGTTTTGCCTCCACTATCAACACTGTCTCATAAAAACGAAAAGCTCCGTGGCTCGGCCCTGAATTTGTGTTAGGTGTAAATTCAGGGTGGCGAATGGTGTGGATGGTGTTTATCCGCCAGCTTCCAGCCCGAGTCAATGCCCTTCGAGAGTGTCTGCGGGTTTTATGAGCCATTATTAGCACTACTATCAATCCAATTGAGCGCCACGGTCGGTCAGGGCCAACCGAAGCTCTTTCGCACCAACTTCGTGCACCGCCACATCTCGGTCGCCCGCCCACGCTGCAGCGATTCCGGCCGCCTGTCCCATCATCCCACAGGAGGTCATGACCCGGGCGGAGGAGTTGGCCACCTGGTCGCTGGACAGACACCGGCCGGCGGCAAGGATATTCTGTGCTCCCCGCGGCACCAGGCACCCGTACCTGATATCGTAAGGCGGAACCTGCTCCTGCTCGACAGCATACCCCGCACGGTCGCTGTGGGGGTCGTGAAAATCAATGTAGAAGGTGCCACGCGCGACGGCGTCGGCAAAACGGCGCCCCGCCCGGATGTCCGCTTCGGTGAGTTTCTCCCGCCCCACAATCCGCCGCCCCGCCCGTATCCCGAGCTGGCCGGGAAAATGATCCAGCACGTATC
>JBKHJK010000094.1:0-7104 GCA_046538215.1 Armatimonadota bacterium | reverse complement strand
GTTCGACGGCCTCCGCCTCGGCCCCTTCGTAGGGGCTTTCATCGCGTGTTTCAGTCTTTTCAATGGTCGCTGTGTCATCACGAACCGGTTCGCCGTCGGCGAAAAAGCCCTCAGTGAAGATTTCCTTCATCACCCGCCCGTCCGTATATCCCGGAATTGGCACATTCAGCGCTGCCAGCACCGTGGGGGCGAAGTCCTGCATCTGCTGCTGCTCGATCCGCCCCCGTGCAGCGAAGCCGGGACCGGAGGCGATGAACAGGCCGTTGTAGCTGTGGGTGCCTGTGAAGGTCGGGTCGCGGGGCACCACCGCCGGGCGCAGGGCGTTCATCGTCTTCTCATCTGTCGCGGCGGGCGAAAAGGTGTGAAAGCGTGTGCTGGTGGGTATGGCGATCAGGTCCGGCGCCCACTCCATGTTGGGCCCATGATAAACGTCCGTTCCCCGCAGCACCTCGGCGAAAATGTGCTGGCCGTCCAGCGGATCCCTATAGTCGAGGAGAATCTCCGAAATCCGATCACATGTCTTCTCAAACTCTTCCCCGGGTTCGACAATGCCCACGGGGTCGCGGCCCCTGAGGTTCACCCTGATCATCCCGAAGGATGGCATCGGCACCGCCACCGTTGATGACCAATCCATCTCCGGGGCCGCAAGATCTTTCGTGATGGCCTCACGCACCCGCGCGCCACTTTTGCGGAAGCGGTTCAGCCACGCGTCCGGCAGCACCGCCTTGATCCTGTAGCCGAGGGTCCAGAGGCTCTTTCGCACCCTTTCGCGCAGGCTCACATGCTGCTCTTTGAGCTTCAGAAGGCCAAGCTCGCGGAACAGGGCGTCGAGGATCACGAACCGCTCAAACGGCGCCCCGCCGTGATCGGACATGATGAACACAGGAACGTCGTCACCGGCCACTTCTATCATTTCGCCGATGGCCGCATCCACGAGCTGGTAGGTGTGTAGGATAAGGTCGTCATAATGTTTCCCGCTCGTTGATTCGATGCTCCTGTCGCCGATGAATCCGTGCTGGACGAGGTCGGTGATCAAAAATACCATCATGAACACATCGGTGGGCCGGTTTTTCATCAGCCATGTCGCGACCGTGGTGAGCTTCTCGATCTCCTCGTCAACTTCTTCGGCGTACGGCTCATCACGCAGCCACAGTTCGCGGGTCGGCTCGATCCTGTATTCACCGACCAGATCGGTGATCTCATCAAAGACGCTCCGCGGATTTGCCATGTCCGGGCCGAATTCCGGGGTGTCCATGCCGGACACAACGTATCCGTTCAGCTCATCGGGGGGATATGTCCACGGAGCGTTGAGCACTCCGACGGACATGCCGGCCTCGCTGCAAAGCTGCATGAGCGTTTTGCATCTTCGGCTCCCACCGTTTGTCAGCTTTATACGGTCCTGTCCACACAGATAGTCGGCGAAATCGAAAACGCCGTGTTTGCCGGGGTTCACGCCCGTGTACATCGTGGTCCACGCACAGGGTGTCAAGGGGGGGATGGTGGAGCGGAGGACGGAGTGCGATCCCCGCTCCATTAGCTCCTGCAGTACGGGCAGCTTGCCCTGTTCGATAAAGGGCTCAATAATGTCCCAGTCGGCGCCATCCATGCCGATTAACATAAATCGCGGTTTGTCTGAACTCATCGTCTGTCGCATCCCTGCTTCATCTGCCCGCTCGCGCGCTACGGGCAGAATAATTCTGCGTCGGTTTAAACCTGCATCCCGCAAACCCTACCAGACGACCAGCTCGCCGGGTGCGGGGGGTGTCTGATAATCAACATACGTGCCGGTGCCATACACCGATGGGACGGCATTCGGGCGCTTTTTTTCGATAAGAATGCGGTCAATTGTGCATCCTTCGACATCGAACTCCCACACGCTTCGGGTGTAGGTGCGGCGCTCGTGGCCGGTGAAAAACGTGAAATCCAGCCGGCTGTCGGCCGCATCGGCGGGAACGTCGAAGCTCTTTTGCAGCGGATAATCTAAGTCACCGTCCTGCGAGCGCACCGTGACCGTCCCACCATCTTCGCCAACACCGATGGCATCGAAAGAAATGGTGTAGAAGTCGGCGAGGACCGGGGCGGTGGTGTGGCCGTCTGCGTCGCCCTCCCAGAGGTTCACAACCCCCACGCCAGTGCCGTCTTTCGGTTCAGGCGCAGCAATCTCTTCAGGCAGATTGAGCTTCTCGCGCAGGGTATCGGCCAGGATCTCCGCCAGCAGTCGGTAGCCCTCTCTCGTCGGGTGCAGGCGTATCTTCGGCTCCCATTGCTCCGTCGCCCGGATTGGCTCCTCATATTCTACCCACGCCACGCGTCCGTCGGGCCACAGTTCATCAAACTGTTCCTTCAGTATCTGGTTGACGCGCGAGTTGGTTTTGTCACGGAAGGGATTGTCAGTGGCACACGGCAGCACGCTTGCCAGGAAAACTTTATTCATGCTCGGCTTTTGTAGAAGGCCGTTGACGATTTCGATAATGCGTCCCGAGGTTCTCTGTGCGACCTTTTCGACCTGTGCCCCCTCTTTGGCGGCGTTATCGTCATTGGTGCCGATGAGCAGATGGTAATACGGGCAATCTGGAATGTCATCAATCCGTCCGAGCACGCGGTGAGTGCTGTCGCCGCCCTCCCCTGCGTGGCTGTATCCCAGGGAGGCCGAATGGGTGCCCACATACGCCATGGTCGGGATTTCTTCGAGCAGATACTCGCGCCAGTAATCAGCGACGCCTGCCCGCGTGATGCTGTCACCGATCATGCAGAAGGGGATTTGCGGCGGGCTTGTGGGGGACTGCTGGGCGTGAGCACAGAGCACAAGCGGAATCAGGGCGAAGATCACGAAAAGGACTTTGTGGAACATACTGGACCTCCAGGGGTGGCCTCGCTGGCAAACTGATAGTACAGTATCGCGTTCAAACACTGCCGTCAAGTTCAATAAACTAGGAACCGTTATTCCCTTGTCAGGTCTTATACTATAGGGTATAGTATTAATATGATATTGACAAGGCGGTATGAGAGGTGTTATCCATGAGAATTTGTACCACCATCGCTATTGCCCTGATTTTCGCACTTTTGGCGTGCATCGTGGTCTTGGCCGATGCAGAGAAAACCGCGATCGAAGCATCTGCCGGCGAGCAGCCCCCGGTCCAGAAGGTTCCCGCCCAGCGGCTGGCGGTCCTGAAGCTGCGGGTGGATGGCCCTCATGCCAGCCAGATCCGCCAGTGGCTGCCGGAGCTCATCGAGACGCGGCTGGCAGAAGACGGCTGGACGGTCCTGGCGCGTGGTGAGACCATGCGCGAAATCCGCAAGGAGCAGGAACTCGCCGGTGTTGATCCGACCACAGCTCCCGAAAAGGACAAGGTGTGGGGGGCCTCAGCGCTGCTTGACCTCACCGCCCGTATCACGATTAAAGAGACCAATGCAGGCGTCAATATCGGTCTCTTTTCCATCGGTGGATATGTGGAGGTGAAGGTGGAGCTGAGCGGCCAGGCGGTTGATACGACCACCGGTGTTGAAATCCCCCTCGGGATCTTCAAAGGCCAGGAATCAAAGCTCCGTACACTCGCCGTGGTGCTGCCCACGAAGAGTTACATCGGTGGGGGCTTCAGCATCAGCGCCGTCAAGGAAAGCATGGTCGGCAAGGCTGCAGATAAAGCGGCAATGTCGCTGGTGGAGAAGCTCAATGAGATGCCGGGACTTGTACCGGGCCGAGAGCAGCAGATAAGTGACGCCCCCGACGCGATCTATCTGAACTTTGCTGAAGACGCGCTTCCCCGCGTCGGCGACGAATACGGCATCTTCCGCGGCGATGTGATGATCGCCCGCGTCAAAATCACCCGTCTCGAGGGCTCCCGGGCGCGCTGTGAGCTTCTGGCGCAGATTGACGAAATTCAGGGCACCGATGTCGCCCGACCCCTGGCGATCGAAATCCCCGTGGAGGTGCAGACCGCCCCGGCCCAGTAACCGCGATTCATTTATCGAACGAATCGCCGGCCGGAAGTGTCAGGGGAAGGTGGTTAAAGCGCAGGCCGCAATCTTGCGCGGCTGCGGTTTTATCTGTTACTGTGCCGCTGTTGCCAGCGAGCAGCCCTCCCTTCGTGCGTTCGAGACACCAGTGCGGGCGTGGCGGTCAGGGAATTCCGGGGGTCGCAAATGCGGCAGATGTGGACGAAATCATGGTTCAGATGGACCCTTCTTGCTGTCATCCTCCTCGCCATTACTGGCTCGTTTCTCTGGTTCCGCTCACGCCCCCAAGCAGTGCAGGTCGTCCACCCTCGTGAGGCCCCTGTGGTGCAAACTATCACCGTCAGCGGAAGGGTGGCGGGCCTGCAGCAAAGCTCTCTGGGCCCGCAGTCTCCGGGGGTTCTCACTGAACTCCTCGTTGATGAAGGCGACCACATCCAGCGTGGAGACCTGGTGGGCCGCGTGTCATCCGGCGTGGAATCCGCAGAGGTGCGGCGGGCCGAAGCAGCGGTACAGAGCGCCCGCGCCCAGCTTGAAGAGACCCTCGCCGAGGCCCAGCGTCTCCCTACGCAGGTCGCACAGACCCGCGCGGAAGTACAGGGCCAGGCTGATGAAGCGCGGGAACGATTGACCCGTGCGAAAACACTGCTCGAAGAGCTGCAAACCGGCGGCACCGATGAGCAGCGGCGGCAGGCACAGGCCGACCTGCAGCAGGCAAAAGCTCGCCTCGCCCAGGCCCAGCGAGACGCCGACCGCGCCGACAGGCTTGCCGAGGCCGACGCCACAGCGCGAGCGGCCCTCGAACGCGCGGAAGCACAGTTACGTGATGCGCAGGCCTCTCTCCAAAGCAGCAGGGCACAACTCAGCAATACTGAGGCCGACTACGAACGTGCCAAAAAACTGTATGCCCAGGGCGCGGTTGCCGAGGCGGAACATGACCGGGCTCTTACCGCACTGCAGACCGCCCGCGAGCAGCTCAATGCCGCACAGGCACGGGCCAGCCAGGCACAGGTGGAGGTGGACCGCCAGCAAGAACTTTTGCAGACCACGCGGCGGCAGGAGGCCGAACGTGCGCAGACAGAGCTGGACGTCGCCAGAAAGCAGGTGGAGGCGGCACAGGCGCGGCTCGACGACATCCAGGGACCGGCCCGCATCGAGACGATTCGCCGCCAGGAAGCCGAAATCCGCGCAGCCGAGGCCGCACTCAAAGCCGCCAGAGAAGCCGGGGCTGCACGTGTCGAAAACGTTCGCACAAGTCCAACCACCGAGCGTGTCCGTGTGACCCGCCACCGCCTGGAGGAGGCCATCCGCGCCCGTGACACCGCCCTCGCCCGTCTTGAACAGACCGATGTCACCGCCCCTTACAGTGCCGTTGTGACCGAAATTGTCAACCGGCCTGGAACCCTGGTGCATTCCACCAACCCGATTTTAAAAATTACCGAGATGATTATTCCCGAGGTGCGCGTGGATGTTGACGAACGCGACCTCAAGAAGATACAGGTGGGGCAGAATGCCGTGCTTGTCACGGATGTGTATCCCGACCGCAGTGTGGACGCGGAGGTCACCGAGATCGCTCCACGCGCCAATACCGAGCGGGGAACCGTGGAGGTTGTGTGCCTGCCCACCGAGGAAGCCCCGTGGCTCAAGAGCGGTATGACAGTGGACGCCACCATCATCCTGGTTCCACAATCTCCGCAAATCGTCGTTCCGGCCACCGCCGTGCTCACCCAGCGCGAACAGAGCCGAGTGCTGGCTGTCGAGGAGGGCGTCGTCCGCAGCATTTCTGTCAACCTGGGAAGCACCTGCAAGCTGGGCACCGTGGTCACCTCGGGCCTGACGACCGACCGCCGCGTGGTACTGGACCCGCTCTCTGTGGAGGCCGGCGCCCGTGTCAGGGCCAATCTCGTGGACTATCCCGGAGGCAACAATGCGCTTTGAACTGAAGATGGCGATCCGTCACCTCCGCGCGGGTGGTTCTCAAACAGTGCTGATTGTCGGCGGTGTCGCTGTTGCTGTCACCCTGGTCATTTTTGTCAACGGTCTTATCCGCGGGGTCCAGAAGGAGCTCACCGACCGCATCACCGGCTCACTGCCGCACGTGACGGTGGAGGCGCCGGAGATGGTGCCCCGCAGGCCCGTTGATATGGCGCAGCGGTATCCCGACGCCGCCGTCGCCTGGGATGTCCAGAAGCGTCCCCACCAGCGCGATACTATTGATGACTGGTGTGACGCCGCACGCGAGCTGCAGCAGCTTCCACACGTCCGGGCCGTGTCACCGGGCGTCACCGGCCAGGCGATTCTTTCGAGTGCAGGCAAGGAAGTCGGCGTCCGCGTGCAGGGGGCAATCCCCGAGTGGTACGACCAGGTTGTCAATATCAGTGATGACCTGCTGTACGGCACGTTTCTCACCATGGGCACTGATGATGTCATCATCGGCTATAAGCTGCAGGAGGAGCTGGGGGTGGAGCTGGGTGAGCGTGTCCGCATCTCCACCGGCTTCGCCCGGGACGACACCCTGCGGGTGGCCGGTATCATCGAAACCGGCCAGGATTCAATCGACGAGGGCTGGGCCTTCGTGCAGCTTCGCACAGCTCAGAGCATTTTTGAAACCTCCACCTCGGTGACCCAGTTCGCCATCACTCTCGATAAGCTATTCGCCGCCGATGGTGTGGCCGACCGCATTGACCGGTCTCTGGGACTGGATGCAGAAAGCTGGAGTCAGCAGAACCCGAACTTCGTCAATGCGCTGCGGGCACAGTCATCCAGCAATTTCATGATCTCGGCCTTCAGCCTCATCGCCGCCGCTTTCGCCATCGCCAGTGTGCTGATCGTGAGTGTGTTGAAGCGCTCCAGCGAAATTGGGATTCTGAAGGCGATGGGAGCCAGCAGCCGCCAGATACTCACGATTTTCACCCTTGAGGGCCTGGGGATTGCGCTGGTGGGGACGGCGTTGGGAGCCGCTGCTGGCACCACTCTTATCCTGCTTTTGCGGCAGATTCCGGAGCCTGTGAGCGTGCCGGGGCAGACGCCGGAGCCGCTTTTGCCGACCATGATCACTCCCGGCATCGTCCTCGGCACCATGCTGGTGGCGGGGATTATCACGGTCGCAGCCAGCGTCTGGCCCGCACGCCGCGCCGCACAGATGGACCC
>JBKHJK010000093.1:0-7105 GCA_046538215.1 Armatimonadota bacterium | reverse complement strand
CCCAGGTCCAACGCGTGTGCCCACCACTGCCCGAAAAGCTGGTCTGACAGACATCCCTTCCCGTACTGCTTCTCCGGGTGCGCCTCTTCATCAACATCCTGCTCGTAATATTCGCCGTTGAACAGCGCCTCGTCAACCACCTTATAGCCACGTTCGTATCGCCGCCGGCATTCGTCGGCGAGGGTTTCATCCCCCATCACATGCGCCATCTGCTCGGCTGCGCGAAGCGCCGCCAGATAGAGGGCGGTAGTGTAGGTGGTATGGCCCCAGAAGTTCAGGTCATAGGTGTTCCACTGCTGGCCTGAAAGCATCCCGTCGGAATCCTCATCCCAGGCGTGAAAGCCGAATTCGAGCGCGCGTTTTACGGCGGGCCATACCTCCTGCAGGAAGCTGCCATCACCGCTCTGGCGGTATTCGCGATAGGTCTTGAGAATGGTTCCCCAGTGGCCGTCACATGCGACGTTAGGGCGGGCGAGCGGGTCCTCCTCCTGCCAGCGCGGCAGGTACAGCGGCACGACGGTGCGGAAGATGATCCCGCCGTCCTCCCGCTGCTGGTGCAGAAGATCAGTTTTGCGCATGCTCCGCTCCAGCGACGGATAGAGCTTCGACAACGTCATTTCGTAGTTGAACACATGCGTGCAATTCAGCGGGCAGCAACCGTGGGCGTCACACCCGGTGCTCGCTCCACATGAGCCCTCGAAACCGTGCAGGATCCCTTCGTCCGTACAAAACAGCGACGGCGACCGCACGGTTGACATCTGGCTGGATATGCAGTCCAGATACCAGTACGGGAGGGTGCTGTCGTAAAAGGTGTCACGGAAGCGGTAGGTTTGCTCGGAAAGTTCGTCAAAATGTTCCTCGACGTACCTGGCGACGGCCAGGGAGTTGTCGAACCAGTTGGCGTAATTGTTGCCCAGCCAGAAATAGCTTTTGGTGTCCGTGATGCCGAACTGCTGTTGGCTCCAGTTGACGTAGCGGTTGGGAAAGTACCACGTGTACAGAAACACAATCTGCGTCTGCTCTCTGGGACCGATAGTACACGAGCGCACCAGCGCCCCGTTGCGGGTCTGCCCGGCGGAGGTGAGGCCCTTCTGGACGCTATCTCTGAGCGAGCCTCTTTCCATAAACTCGGCCCACAGTCTCGATACGGAATTCCAGGAGGACTGGAAGGCCCCTTCTCCCATCAACGCCAGGGTCATGCTGCCGTTGCGGGCGTTGTCCTCCGGGAGCCATCCGTTTTTCATGTGCACTGCGGTCAGTCCCGAAGGCTGCAGGGGGGTGTTGTAGTTGCCGCCGTAGCAGGGACAGCCGGTCGCCCAAACCTCGCTGAGACCGTCATACCCAACAGCGTTTTGGAGCGTGCCCAAAAGAGATACCTCAACCGGCTGGCCGGTGGGGTTGCGCACGCTGAAGGCAAACACAATCACGGGGAGGCTGGAGTTCTTCACCTCCAGCGGCACCATCGGGGAGTACGCCTCCAGGGAGACATCAACCGGCAACTCGTCATCGAGATACTCGACTCGGGCGATCGGATACTCTCCCGTGAATTCCGTGCCTGCCACACCGGGCAGCTCCTGCAGAAGCTCCCTGCACGCATCGGGGACCTGCCCGTCTGTCACGCACGGAACAGGCTCGAAATCCTCGTCGTACAGCGCATCGGTCTGCAGCACCCGGCCGACTGTCGCTTCAGCGCCTTTCTGAGCGCGTAAGGCGAAGAAGCTGTGGGGGATCTGGGCGTCGTGATTGACATCATTGAATATCTGCCACTGCCGGAGGCTGCCGTCACCACAGAGCGCTATCTGGCCGGTGCCGATACCTCCCAGGGGCATTGCCACGGCGCGGATGGAGGCGCCACTGTATGTAATTCGCCGGCTTTCCCGAAGTTTTGCCTTCCATTGCTCAAATGCCTCATCTGAGCGGCTCGTATCAGCCATGGTGCTGACCCTCCCGATGCATGTCAGGGGAACGCTCCCGTTCGTTCCCTCATCAATCAGCCTTCAATATAGCCGCAGGGGTACATGAGCGGGGTGGGGGCCACGTACTTGCAGCGGCCTGCACTGTGACTGCGGGTTGCACTATCATGTTTTGCGTGCCACAACAATTCGCCGGTTTTTGAGGCCGGTGACGCAGCTTAGCGCATAGACGCCGCCCAGGACGGCCGATGCCAGCAGGCCCTTGCGCCTCCGCGTCTTTTCAGCCAGTTCCTCGTACGGCGACATCGTTGTCCACGTGTCTTCGATGACGAAATCATGCTGTGCCAGCAGATACTCCAGGGCCCGGCGCGAAAAGAGGTATATATGCCCACCGTCCTGGCTGAGGGTATGGTGGATTGATCCCATTCGCCGAACGGCCGCCAGGACCCGCTGAAACAGAGAATACCGATCCGGCGTTTCGATCACCAGCAGTCCCCCGCTAACGAGCTTTTCGCGCAGCGTCGCGATGAAACCACGAACATCGCGTATGTGTTCGACGATATTGAATGCCGAGATGAGATGGTATGTCGCATCCTTCAGGTCCCCGGCGACCCCACACTTGAGATCCAGGGCCGGATACATGTCGCGCCCGCGCTGAATCAGCGGCCTGGAGAAGTCACATCCGGTCGCCTCCATGCCGAGGCTCTCCATTGCTGCGACGGATGTCCCGACGCCACAGCCCACATCAGCGGCGCGGATGCTCGACAGATCCTGCGGGCTTTCAAGTTGCTGGACGGCCCTGGAGAGAATCGTCCGAAAGCGCTTCAGGTGCTGCTTTCGGGAAGCGACGTAGGCTCCGTCAACGGTTTCGAGGTATTCAGCGGACTCGAAAAAAGACCGCCCGGACGGATCGCAACCGGCTGTCCCGCTTTCCGGAGGCCACACAAACCACAGGTCGCACTCCTCACACCCCCATGCAACCCACCGGCCGTCAGCGGAGCAAAACCACCTCTGCAGGCGCGTCCCCGAACAGAGCGGACACTGCGGCGGCGTCACCATACCATCGGCATGTTCGTCGGCCATGGGGATGAAAAAACCCGGGTTCTGCACGCGACAGCACGGCAAAGACCACGCACCAGCCCCCGGGTTCTGTTTGTTCACTCCAGGCGAATATTCAGTTCGATGTGTAAGTCAGGCCGTATGCAAGCTGGTCCATATCAGCGATGCCGCCGAACAATATGAAATTGTCCTTGCTGTCTGCGTCCTTGAGGGAGTAATTAAAGCACGCGTTTGTTCCCAGCCCATCGTATTCGGCGGATACTGAAAAGCGGTCGGAGACCTGGTAACACAGACCTGCAAACGGCCCATCATCGAAGCGGTCGGTGCCGTATCCGAAAGTGGCAAAGAGCGGGCGCTGGCCCGTCTCAAACTCGCGGGTTGCCACCACATAGAAGCTGCGTGCATCGCCCGCGAAGGGGCGCTCCAGCGTCGAAGCCCGTTGATTGACCAGGTCAAGAACGCCCACTGCCACTGCCGGTCCCTGATCATCTTCGGGACGCAGTTGATACTGCAAATTGTAGGCAGGTTCGCCCTTGTCACTGGTGCACATGTACGCCGCATACAGTCCGCGACCGGGTTCCAGAAGACCAAAGGACAGATTAAGCGTCCCATTGGACCTGGGGCCATGCCAGTCGAGTGTAAGACCGCCTCTGGCCATCCCGTTGTTTGCATCAATGGCGATGGTGCCTTTTGAAGGAGTGTAAGCCACGGGTATGGCCATCTGAGCGGCACCGCGGATGCCGACATGACCACCCGGTGCCACCGCGGCGTTGTTGCCGGGAAGACCGGACGAAAAACGATATTCGTAATAATCCTGGAACGGCTCAGCAGCGACGGGGGTAGCCATTACAATAACCCCGACGACAGCCAGCGTGAAAATCAGGTACCAGATGCGGCATCGAGTTGAGCAGGACATGACAGGTGCCCCTTCCCGGAATCACAATGTTTTCGGTGCCACAGGTGCAAAGCACGACCATACTACCCACATCATTCTCGACCGCCGGGCATTTTTCCTGCCGGCGCGGAATCATTGCCTGCTGATGGTCTGAATCAGCCTGGAGTGGTGCGCGCACAGCCTGCTTTGTTCGCGCACCTGTGCCTGTAAAACTTCGCCCTGAGTGTCCCCTGCATACAACGGGCAGGTGGGAATATCACACGGCCCGTCGCCCGTCGCCCGATAGACCACAGCCATCAGCATGTAGCCCCTGAGAACATCGTTAAGCCTCGGATCCCCATATCCCAGCGCCCGGTCTGCGAAGTCCTCGGCCAGATCCGGCAGATGATCATCGGCGCCAAAGGTAGCGTACTGCAGCCGCCTGAAATGATACTCTTTGGGGCGTTCGGGCACCTCGATGAGGCCGCTCGTGGAAATCACCGACGGTGCGCCCAGGGCGGCGAGACGGGGATGGAAGTTCAGAGGCTTTTCGATTTCGGCGAGCAGATGGGCCGTGACAACTATGTGCAGGTGATCCAGCCCGGCTTCCCGCTCTGGAACGAGGGTTCGCAGCGCGTTCTGCAACGGTCGAAAGAGGTAATAGTCATGAGCCTCCGCCTGCTCGAGCACCTCCCCAAACAGGAGGTCATCACCGCTGATCCGAGAAACGGGGTCGGCGTCCTCAAGCTCCTCCGAGAGCCGTGCAGTGGCTGTATTGCGTTCTCCCGCGGGCATATTGCCGAGATGATGGGTGATAAAGTCAGTGCGCAC
This sequence comes from Armatimonadota bacterium, assembly GCA_046538215.1. Classification (GTDB taxonomy): domain Bacteria; phylum Armatimonadota; class Zipacnadia; order Zipacnadales; family UBA11051; genus JBKHJK01. The sequence continues at coordinate 2,428 of JBKHJK010000093.1, read as the reverse complement.
ACCCACCTCACACGCCGGTAACTCGGATGCAAGATAGCCTGCCAGATAATCAATATCCAGGCCCTGGGCGTCGGGGTCATCGTACAGATAAATATGGCGGACCGGTGCGATGATCGTGTCCATTACTCTCTCAAAACCTCTTTGAGCTTGCCGAGCAGATACTCTTTGGTGTGTCCCTGGATACGCAGTCTTTTTTCGCGTCCTGTCTCACCACTCACTATCTGTATATCAGATGCGCGAATGTCGAGCAAATCGGCCAGATAATCGCATAGAGCATCATTTGCCGCTCCCTCAACAGGCGGGGCGGTGACTTTGATGGCCAGCCGGCGGTTGCGCCATCCCAGCAGTTCATTTTTGGGCGCATTAGGCGTCACGCGAATCGCCAGATCAACGGGCATAAAGACCTCACCAGCCATCAGAACTGCGCGAGCATCAGGATGCAGAAGACGATGGTGTTATTTAGCGCATGGCAGACAACGCCGGGCACGACCGAGTGGGTGGTCTCATACAGGATAGCCAGGACGATACCGATGATCACAATGGGCACAATAGCGACCGGATTCATGTGCAGCAGCCCGAACAACATGGCACTGATTGCGACGGCTGCAAACTTCGACATATTCTCGCGCAGCGCCGGATACAGATAGCCGCGAAACAAAAGCTCTTCAGCAATTGGTGCGACAACGGCCAGAAGAATCAGGTATATAACCACCGACAGCGCCGTGTGTTGGCCCATCAGCTTCATCCCGACCTGGGCAATCGGTGCCCCGGTGAGCTGTGGCATGCTCAATGACGCCACGACCGCAGCAACCACGAGCACGCTGTATGCGAAAAGCCCTGTCAGAATGAGCTTCGCGGCGCGGCCTGATGTTCGCAACCCCATTGCCGAAAGCTTGTGGGTTGCCCGCGTTTTTGAAAGTGCAAACGCCAGGGCAAGCCCCACGGACGCGATATACTGCACCGCCACAATCCCGGCCCCGACAGCCGGGTTGTCAGTGTACCGACCCAGAGCTTCCTGCAGCACCCCAGCGCCGAAACTCGTACCGATCACCAGCACCGTCAGGACAGCGAGAGCCTCAAGAGCGTCCAGCACCGACCAGGGTACGAGTATCGGGAGGGTCCCGGGTTTTCGCTGCGGTGTTTCACGCTCGCCAACAATCCCCCGCCACAAAAACGCCACAATCACCCCGATCCCGATAACAGCCACTGCGGCGATCACAGACAACAGCATCATGCCCCACAGACCAAACGCAATCTGGTGTTCGCGAGCCGCACCTTCGGAACGCGCAATCATCGTCGAATCGTCAATGGTCCTGTAGTAGTAGGGAATGGTGAGGTCCTGCAGCCATTTCGGCTGTTTGCGCAACTGTGGCAGAACGCCTCCGAGATCATCACTGGAACCCTTCTCGGCAGTGAAAAGACGCAGGAGTGCCAGATACATGGCCTCGTCCCGGGCATTGATCTGTGCTGCCTGGATAAGCATGTCCCGGGCGTGGTCGGGATATCCCGCCAGCCCGTACATCACACCGGCCCGGTGCAGTGCATAGGGATTATGCTGGCCTGGATCGAGCACAATGCGCTCATAGGAGGCCAGGGCGGTGTCATACAGATGATCTGGCTTCAGAGGATCGGCGAACTCGAGGTTGCGGCTCTGCGCAAGATGGTGGGCGAAAAAGGAAAACCGCATCGAAATATCCGCCCCCATGACCTGCTGAGCGGCGTTTGCCCGCCACATCTCGGGGGTTCGCTGCATGCTCGGGCCATTGGTCAGCAGGTGATACTGGATCACAAACGCCGCCACGAACACCGCCACCACCGCGGCGATGCGCAGCAGTCGTATGTACCGTTTGCCCGTAAAATCCAGGTTATACAAGCAGGCAACACCCCGTCGTTGGTGGTTCAGTCAGGGCCAATACTACGCGATAAGACGGAAGAGAAGACGCCGCACCAGCTCGATTATCAGCCACAGAATGAGCACCGAAAAGTCCAACGGAGAGTTGCGCTGATACGGAGCGAGCACGCGGCGAATCGGCTTCAAAAGCGGCTCCGTGAGGCCGTAAACAATGGGCCCGACCGTGCGCATCACCGGGTGGTGAGAGGGCAGCCGAATCCAGCTAAAAATCACGCGGGCCAAAAGCACCAGCGTATAGGCGCTGATAAGCCAGTTTATGATGGAAATGAGCGGATCGAGTCCGGCGGCCGGTGTATTCATGGCGCTGTCAGCTTCCCAGCTCTCTGGATTTTTCGGCCGCCGCCACCACAGCTTCAATCGCCGCCGTCCGCAGGCCCTTTTCCTCCAGCTTCCGGATCCCCGTAATGGTCGTGCCTCCGGGCGAGGTCACCAGCGCCTTGAGTTCTGCGGCGGAGTAATCGTTGTGTGCGATCCACTTTGCGGCTCCCAGAACCGTCTGCGTCGCCAGCTTTGCGG
>JBKHJK010000092.1:0-7106 GCA_046538215.1 Armatimonadota bacterium | reverse complement strand
CCTCTGAACGCCCCAATCTCGCCGCCGGCAAGACGGTGAAATTCGCACCAACTCCCAACTATCGTCTCACCCGCGCAAATGATACGGACACCACCGATCTTACGGATGGCCGCCTCAGCACCCACAAACGCAGCCAGATGTGGTTTGAGGATAAGTGCGTCGGCTGGCAAAAGGCCGGGCTCTGCGGCTTCGCCATTGACCTCGGCCAGGTGGAGCCGATTGACGAGGTGGTCTGGCGGGTGCAGGGTGGTGAGAAAATGCCGGTGTGGGTAGAAGTGCTCGTCAGCGATGACGGCCGGCATTACTACCGTGTGGCTCAATACTCGACGTTCAGGGACAGCGATCACAACAGGTACGGTCTCCCGCGTGATTATGAGGGCTCGTTTATCTTTCCACTACAATTCACCGACCTCAAGACCCGCGGCCGCTACCTGGGTATCCGGTTCTACTGCTCAGGGCTGGTTGTGTCGGACGAGGTTTTTGTTCGACCGGGCGATCACGCTCCCGAAGGTGTAACGTTCTCTGGCGATAGCCTCACCAATTTCACCGTGGACGGGCTGGCGCTGTATTTCCAGAAGCCGACGGTGAAAATCTCGACCAACATATTCACACCCATCCCCCTCGGCATTATGCGAGCGCCGGAACTCGAAGAGGGCAAATCGGCAACCTGCACCATGGACATTCCCAGAGGCATCTCATTCAAAGCAGGATCGCTGCTCGGTATTGACGTCGCCGAGCTTGAACCGGTGGATCGGGACGAGGAGTATGCTTACTACGAGATACCGGTGGAGATCCCTGCAGCATCCACGAATAACAAGCGGGTGGGACGCGTGTATTTCGACTGTGACTGGCCGGAGGGCAAACGCGGCGTCATCCGCCACCAGATGAAATGGGAGGGCGGATCGTCGGTCTCCGTCGGCCAGCCGGTGGAGGCGATGGTCATACCAGATGCTCCGCAGCCACAGAGACTGATGACCACGCTGGGATGGTGGAGTATGGGCGGATCGGCGCAGTGGCCGGAAGTCATCGAGGCCTTCAAGACCATCGGCTTCAACACCGCATCGGCCTTCTCGCGCTGGATGGATCCGGAGGACGAGGCGCAGTGGCAGATGGTGGACACATTCCGGGATGAGGGTTTTAAGATTCTCAATATCGATTCCCCAGGACACGTGATGCACAAAAAGCACAAAAGTAATAACGAATGGCGATGCCAGCTTGAGGACGGTTCACACGGCCGTCGCTGTCCGAGCTATCGCGGTGAACTGTGGCAACAGGAACTGGATCGCATCGCCGAAGAAAACGCTCGCCTGAAGCCGGATTATTACTTCGCGGATATCGAGTGGTGGAACTGGGCGGGACCGACAGAATCAAAGCAGTGCACCAGGTGTCAAAAGGCGTTTGAAGAAAGCGGATTCGACACCTGGGAAGAATGGCAGCTTCGGCAGGGATACGAGCTGTGGGTGCAGATGGCCGAGGCCGTGCGAAAGGCCGTCAAAGAGGCCGGTGGACCCGATGTCGAGCTTGGTGTCTATGACTGGAATCCGCAGCGCGATTACCAGTACTTCTGGCCGTTCGACCGGCTGTATCCCGAATACCTCGGCAGCGCGCAAACCTCCACGTACTCTCCCCTATATCCGGAGCATATCGTGCAGGTGGGGGATGAATGCCGCCGCGACGCGCAGCTTTTGGGCAAAAACGATTGCCTGCCCTGGATTTCACCCGGTGATGCCGGCGTGTTTTCGGGCGAGCAGTTCTACCGCGCGCTCCTGGAGGAGTTCTTCAACGGCGCCCGGGGCACCAACTTCTGGTCCAGCCGGATGTGGGATGGCGATATTCTGCGAGGATACGCCCGGGCGTTGAAGGTCGTCGAGTCGGTTGAAGACATCATTGTTGATGGGCAGGTGTGCCCGGAGCGGCTGCACACTGACTCCGATGAGTTGCGCATCTCCGCAATCTCGCGCGGCAGCGACCTCATTTTCCTGCTGGGCAACTACTGGACCGACGACCTCGGCACCGTGCATGTGCGTCTGCCGCTGGATGAAGGCAGCTTTGAGATTGTTGACCTGGAAACCGGGGAAGTTGTCCGGAGGCTTGAGAAGGCGCCGTACGTATTCACCTGCGAAATGGGCCGGCAGGCGAACGCGGCCTTCTGGGGCCGCCCGGTGAAATAGCAACTTCCCTCATATTCAGAGGTGGGGCGCCCCCGAAAATCTATGTCTCGTACCTGATCGCCCCGGTCGGACACCGGGAGGCTGCCATCTGAATACTCGCACGGGGGTCGCCTGGGGGGTTGATGACCTTCGCGGTGCCGGACCACGGGCTGATGGCGAAGGTGTTGGGGGCAATGCCTGCACAGATGCCGCAGCCGCGACACCGCTGCTGGATGATCTGCACCTGCAGTTCGGTGGCCTTTTCTGCGACCTGCGCACCTGCTGCAGCTTCGCCACCGCCTGATGGGCCGCCCGCAGATTCTTCACGTTCGTTTCCCACGTATGCTTTGAGGGATTCCACAGACTGCTGTAACATCTGTATCTGCCCTGAAAGCTGCTGCATCTGGTACTTGAGTCCTTCTATTCGCTGTGTGATCATCAGTGGTTCTCCAGATCAAAACGATGGAATGATGAAACAATCGGTACGGACGGTGGGGCATTCTCTGGGCCTGGCAGTATGGCCATCGCGGCGTCACGACGCGGTGGAGTTGGGTGCCGCGTAGATGTGAGAGCATTCATCGATCGAGGGCGTCACGTCGGGATCCTCAATCTTCAGCGGCCTGACCGAGAAGCCCATATCTTCCAGGAAGCTGGCCACATCGGCGGCCGAATGGCCGAGGGCGTCGAGCGCGGAGTGGTGTATCTCGCAGAATATCTGGGGCCTGAACCGCTGCAGGGTCTGCGTCGCTCCGCGAAAAGCGAGAAGCTCACTGCCCTCACAGTCGGAGCTGATGACATCCAGTGCCTGCACCCCCCGGTTTCTGATCAAATCGTCAACGGTGATGGTGGCAGCCTGGACGCACGTTCTATCCTCCGCCGGGACGATCCCGGTACCTCCGCCGTTGACGTACATGTCAACGTATCCGCACCGGTCAATAATGCCCTCCTCGAAGGCCTCGACATTTGACACACGGTTGCGGCGGAGACTCTCTTCCAGCACCCGAAAGTGTTCGGGGATCGGCTCGAATGCAAACACTCGACCCCCGGGGCCAACGGCCTTTGCCAGCGCCACCGTTGTCACCCCGCGGTTTGCCCCGATGTCCAGGGCCGTCATCCCGGGCTCTGTGATCGACTGCAAAAAGGTGACCTCACCACGCACATGCGCGCTGTTGTCGAGATGTGTGCGGAATTCATCAGAATCATAGTCGAACGAAGCCAAAGTCTTATTCCGCCTCTCTTATTTCGCTCAAAAGGTCCGGAGAGCGGACGATGGGTCACTCAGGTTTAAGGACCATGTGGCTCCGGTCGGCCCCCTTATTGTGTTCCTGGAGAACCTCGTCGTAATTGTCCTGGATGAGCTGTATGCCGTTTTCGATGGTATCGGTGCGCACAACCACGCAGGACATTTTCTTCAGGAGTCGTGGCAGGTTGGGGCCGAAGCGGCGAGAGGCCCACACATCTGCTCCCTCGAGTGCGGACAGGCTCTTTTTCGCCTTTTTCGGGTCGCCGTGGCGCATGCTTTCATCTCCGGCGAATTTCGAATTTTCGTGACGCTCCACGAAGCTGGCACCATCTGGCGAAATGTTATACAGATCGAAATATGTCGCCATACCGGCGTGGTCGTCTGCAAAAATATTCTCTCCGTCCATCGTGCTGAATGCGACTGTCAGGGACATGAAAAACCCTCCGTATTTGCTATGAGTATCCGTGCCTTATTGAGAATCAAGCGCATCGGCGTTTGGCCGTTGAACGGCACCAGAAGCCGCGTCAGTTTCGTCTTTTTCACCCACATTCTTTCTGGCTGACTCCTGCGCCGGCGCCAGACCTGCAGTATGCTTACATTGATATATTCGCATGTGTTTATAAGTTAGCAGAGGCCGCCGCACATGTCAAACCGGTGATTGCGCTGCGCAGTGGCTTATCCGCTATGGTGTGAAGTTGCCGTGCTGGCCCGTGTTCTCACGCCTCCGCAGCCAGCCATGAGGTGTCGAACACCGCGTGGGCGATGGACTGCCGCCGGTGGGTGTAAACGACGTGTAGAAGACCATTCTCCCCCTGGATGATGGAGGGATAGGAAAACTCGCCGGGAGCACTTTCCACGGGCCTGATCACCGGCCAGGTCTCCCCCATATCCTGCGAGAACCCCACATGCAGCGGCGACCGGCCCTGCTCGATGTTGTTGAAGACCAGCACCAGCCGGCCATCGGCGGTTTTGGTCATGTCTATGCCGGAGTTGGGGTTTTTCAGGGCCGTCTTTTCACACCCGCTCCAGGTCTCCCCGCCGTCATCTGAGACCGATGCCCAGATCCGGCGTTCCTCTCCCCCGGTGCGCATGTACGCAAGCAAAGACCCGTCCGGACGCTCCACGACCGTCGGCTGGATGAGCGGCGTATCTGCAGGCATTATTTCGCCGCGCCGCCACGTTTCGCCACGGTCGTCCGACAGATAGCAGAAGCTGTCCCATGTCTTTTCGTCATACGCAGGAAGCACCCAGCGGCCACCGGACAGCTCGACGAGGGTGTTGCGAACCATCATCCCCTGCTGCTCATCAAACAGGCGGGGTTCGGACCACGTGCGCCCGAGATCGTCCGAGAAACAGACATACAGATAGACACTCATCCACCCGCCGTTTTGCAGCACCGTATGAAAAAGCCACAGGCGGCCGGTTTCGGGATCGTAGTATGGTACCGCATTCCCGTCGCCCTTCTCCAGCGTATCCAGCAGGACATCGGGCGGCGACCATTCACCGCAATCTGCAGCATACCGCGAGATCATAAGAGCCACATCGTGCGCGGCCTCCTGCGATCCGGCGTACCAGACGCATGCAAGTCCGCCGGGCACCTGTGTGATAACCGCGCAGTGCGAGCTCGGCCGCCCGGGGATATCGTCAAAAATCAGGTGTTTGTCGAGCATCGGTTTTTCCCCCTACACAGATTTGACCTGGTCGCTGGACCTTCACGGCCATTTTCCCTATTCCCTTTTTGTGCGTGGGCGGCCTTTGTGACGCCGGCGCCCGGCTTGAAAGGGCGGGGCAATTTGTTTATCATGTTCGGAAGCCACACAGTTGTACATCTGCTGAATCTGGCGCTTCGCGTACAGGAGGAGCCCACTGTGAAAGAGAATATCCGCGAGGTCTATGAAGGCCTTGTTTCACCGTCCGCAACCGCCAGCTACTACATGAGAATGGCGCTTTTGTGCAGCGGTGCGGCTGCGATGACTGCCGCAGCTGCCCATATTCGCATCTTCCTGCCCTTCACGCCCGTCCCGGTAACCATGCAGACATTCATGGTCCTGATGGCGGGCCTGGCACTGGGCGCGAGTGCGGGGGGCACCAGCCAGGCGCTCTATATTGCTATCGGCGCACTGGGCGTTCCTGTCTTCGCCGCCGGTATCGGGGCGCTGGCCGGCCCCACCGGAGGCTATCTCGTCGGGTTCATCATCGCCGCGGCGGTCACAGGCGGCATCTATTGCGCGCATCGAACCACCACCGGCGCAGTGCTGGCATGCGTAGCCGGGACAGTGGTGATATTCGCATCCGGCTCGCTGTGGCTTTTCGTCCTCACGGGCGGAACGCTGCCCGAGATTCTCACGGCGGGAGTGCTCCCCTTCCTCCCGGGCGCGGTCATGAAGATCGTCGCAGCGGTGCTGCTTGTCCGCTCCCCAATCACTCGAAAAGCCATTGACAGCATTATCCCCGACAAACCGGCGGAGTGACGCAATGTCCGATATTGAAGTGACTTACCGCGAGGCAACCGAGGACGACATTGACCGCATCGTGCAGATCGCCCGACAGATATGGCACATCGGCAGGAATAAGGCTATGGAGGACCGCCACGGCGAGATCGGTGGCAGGCCCTGGCAGGACCATATTGCCGCTTCGATGCGCTCGGCCATGGAGAAACGCCTGGATGCAAACCAGGCGATTGTGGGAGAGGTTGACGGGAATGTCGCCGGCTGGGGCACATGGTCGCTCGATGAGAAAAATGGCATCGGCACCGTCGGCTACAACGGCGTGGATCCACAATACCGCGGTCACGGCATCGGCACGGAGATCGTCCGGCGCGTGCTCAACCACATCCGCGAGGCCGGAATGAAGATCGCCGCAGTCAGCACCGGCCTTAACGAGGGTCATGCTGCCGCCCGGCATGTCTATGAAAAGCTGGGATTTGAGCCCCTGCGCAAATCGGTTTACTACACTCAGGAGCTGTAACACCACCGACGAAAATCCCTGAAGGGAACGATTGGATGACACACCGCGAACGGTGGCTGCGATGCCTGCATTTTGAAGAGGTGGATCACGTCCCTGACGAGGAATTCGGATACTGGGACGACACCCTGGTTCGCTGGCATGATGAAGGGCTTCCCGAGGAGATTGACAACAACTCCATTGCCGACCGGTACTTCCGTTTTGCCCCGCGGATGAACGTCCCCGTCAATATCGGGCTGCTGCCGAGTTTCGAAAGAATAGTTCTTGAAGAGCGCGGGAATCATACCATCATCCGGGATACCGACGGCGCCACCAAAGAGATCCCCACCGACGGCTCCGACACGATCCCGAAGTTCATCAAGTTCCCTATCGAAACGCGCGAGGACTGGGAGAGTTTCAAGGAGCGCCTTGATCCCACCGATCCCCAACGTTATCCCGATAACTGGGACGAGCACGTGGAGCGGCTCAATAACGCGGACATGCCCGTCGTTATCCACTGCGGCAGTCTTTTTGGCCGCTTCCGCGACTGGATGGGCTTCGAAGGAATCTCCATAGCCTGCATGGATAAGCCGGATCTCGTGCAGGACATGATGGAATACTGGGTGTATTTTATCGAGACACTCCACGAACGCGCGGTCAACGACATCGAAAAGATTGACGCCGGGGCTTTCTGGGAGGACATGTGCTTCAATAAGGGCTGCATGATTTCCCCGAAGATGTTCCGGGAATGGATGACCCCACGGTATAAG
>JBKHJK010000091.1:0-7135 GCA_046538215.1 Armatimonadota bacterium | reverse complement strand
GATGTCGTGTGCGTGGAGCCGAGCCGCGAAATCGAGGGCGCCAAATCCGCCTACTGGTTCGGCACACTGCTGTTCCACGCCGACAAATGCAAAAAGACCAAGGCCGAGTACGGTGAGGCCGTCGGTGCCGAGGGTGTTCCGGGGCTGGGAAGCTATCCCGCCATTGTCCCCAAACAGCACTGGTTGGCGGAGCTGAATACCTACGGGGACACCAAAGAGCCGTGGAGCTCACCGCACTGGCACGGGAATGTCGAGGACGTTGATTATCCCAACTCGGTGCCTGTGGCCGAAAAGGCCGTCGAAAATCTCGCCCGGTTCGCGGTGCACGAATGTCTCGGCGAACAGGAGGCCAAGGATTTCGCCGCCGCCATTGCAAAAGTTGATGCCGCCTACCGCAAATAGTCTATCATCGCCACCGGTCCACGTGGGTCGGTGGCGTCATTTCTCGTTCATCCGGAGACGATCACCATGCCCACAGGCTGCTGTGCACATCGCGGCGTTCCCGTCACCCATCCCGAAAACACGCTTCCCTCTTTCGAGCGCGCCATAGAGCTTGGTGTTGACATGATCGAGTTCGACGTCCGCCAGACCGCCGACGGCGAGGCCGTCGTGATGCACGATGACACGGTTGACCGCACCACCGACGGAACGGGCGCGGTTTCAGAGATGAAGCTGCGAGACCTCAAGCGCCTCGACGCGGGGTCGTGGAAGGACCCGGAGTTCGAAGGGACCGAAATCCCTACGTTTGCAGAAACGCTTGCAACGATGCCGGCTGATATGTGGCTCAATATCGAGCTGAAGGCCGGAGAGAATATTGTCGAGCTGGTCATTCAGGAGCTGCAAAACCGGCACCGCATCGGCCAGGCGCTCCTGGCAGCAAACAATGCGCAGGCAGAAAGGGCACGGGAGCTGGTCTCTGACATCCAGATTATCAACATGGCCCGCCAGTCCGAACCCGACGCCTACATCGCCAACACCATCGAAACGCGCTCCGAATATATTCAACTCCGCCGGAGGGATGCGACCGAATCGCGGATTCAGCGGTGTCACGAGCACGGTATCGTGGTAAACATATTTAAAAGCGATGAGCCGGACGACCAGAGGACGCTCATCAACTGGGGCGTTGATTACATCCTGACAGATGATGCTGAAGTGCTGCTGAATACCCTTGGCAGGTCATAAGGAGTGAGCGACATGCGGGAGCAGATACGGTGTGAGGAATGCGGACAGGCTCTCGATGAAGATGCGCTTATGTGCTGGGCGTGTGGTGCGCTGACTGAAAGAGGCCGGGAAAAGCGCGAGGGGATGGAGGACGCGGACGAGTGGATCCGCGCTGCCGAACAGGCCCGCCAGCGGCGCCAGCAGCAGGAGCAGGAGGTGGATCCCGACGAGGCGCTCAGGCAGACGCTGGCACAGCAGGGCGCCGTCAGCGAGCTCTCGCGTCTCGACCAGGAGGAAGCCACCGAAGACTTTTTGGACCGCACCGCCTACGACAGCCTCCGCGAGATGGATACGGCCCTGCGCTACCTCGGCACCGGTCTTTCCATCATCCTCGGCTTCCTGTTCGTCATCACCCTGGGGGTATCATTTTCACTTATTGGCGACAACGGCCTCGTCCGTCCGCTGACCACCGCAGTGCTGGCGGTTATTATGGGGGTCGCCGCCCTGCTGACCTATTATCTGCTCCGCTTTGTGGCGGAGGTCGGCCGGGCCGTTGCCGACACCGCCGACAATACCCGCCGCGCCGTCGTCACCGCCCGGATCCTGCGGCGACACCTCGAAGAAAAAGACACGCAGGAAAACGAATAGCGCAGGCTCCATCATCTGAAAACATTGTCAGCCAAAAGCGCTGTCCCGCCCCCGCGCCTCCGGCAATGATTTTTATTCCCGCTCATTTTCCTCCTGCGACCAGTTCCGCGCGCCCCTGACCTCTTCGTAGAGCCGGTGTATCTGCAGTGCAATCTCCCTAAAATCCGTCAGCGAATACTCCAGAAACTGTGCAACTTCACGGACGGCCTCGGCTTTCTCGACGATTTTCTCGCGGTCTTCCTGGACTTCCTGAGGAGGCCGGTCGAGCATCTCCCGCAATTCGTCGAGCCAGCCGTACGCGGGCTCAACCTCCTTTCGCCGCACCTCACTTTCCAGTGCCTTGCGAACACCGCTGACAAAGGCTTCGTATTCGTCCCGGCGGCTCTTCATCCGTCGCAGCATGTGCTCGATGTCGTCAAGCAGGTCCTGAAGGCCCTCGAGATCCGGTTCACCCTCAATGGCCTCCTCGATGATGTCCACGGTTCCGCACACGTCGTAGTGGCTGGTCTGCTGCTCGGTGTGTTCATCTCCGATGGAGGCCAGCCGCCAGCCCCGGGGTGTCTCCATCCACCGCACGGTGGGAAGCTCCATGGCTCCCCCGTCATCGAAAACCAGGATGGGGGCTTTCTTATGCCCGCGGTGCTCGATGTGGCAGCGTCCCTCCTCAACCCACTCCAAAATCTTCTCCGCGTGCTCCTGTGGCGGCAGCCACCGGGGATTCACATCAAGCTCACATGCAATATCGTCTGTGCGAGACATCATCTCATCACCGTTCAATCGCTGGAATAATCCGGGCCCAACAGCTCCTCGTAATCATCATCATGCCCGATCTCCTGCCAGACCTTCGCTGCGTGCCTGATCTGCTCTTTTGTGGGCTCAACTTTGCCTTTGACGCTGGGCCAGGGATCGCTTTCGCGCTTTGTTTGCGGATTCGGGTTCCAGTCGTCGTCACGGTATTCATCGCGCTCTGATTTGTTGCGGAAGTCCGGGACTTTCACCGTATCCGAACCGTTCAGCGCCGAGCGGTATGCCAGGGGGCCGACGATGGACATCTGCACCCCGCGATAGACGTCCAGATAGGGCGGCTCGCCGGAGCGGATGGCTTCAGCGAACTCGTAGTTGGTGAAAAAATCGCCGCCACCGTGCCCGGCCTTCGTCGCCTCATCATGGTGGTGGGGGAAATCGGGCCGGTATATCTGCTCTTCGGGATCCACGCGCTCTTCGTGATACTGCTCGCGCACCACCCGCAGCATCTTTGTGTCGCCCCAGCGGAGGTTTTCCATCAGCCCGCGGCTGCTGTGGATGCGCACCCATACCCCGTGGCCCCGCAGCTTCACCTGCAGCAGCTTCGCCACCGCTCCGTTGTCCATCCTCAACGCGATCATCGAGGCGGCGTCAGCCTGCTTGGCCACACGGTGATAACAGGGATCGTCCTCGGCATGCTCGATGACAAAGCCGTTGCAGTTCACCGGCCGGGTGTCGGTGATGAACATAATCGGAGCCAGCGCGTGGGTGCAGTAATACGTCGCCGGTATCCAGTTGCGCCAGTGGTTCAGTCCCGGTGACAGGCGGTTTGATGTTTCAGCGGGCATCGGATGGACGTATTCGCCCTCAGCGTACTGCACGGTGCCCATCTTCCCCGACTGATACAGCCGCCGCATCTCCTGGTTGAAGACCATATATGGGTAGTTCTCCGCAAACATGTACGTCTTGCCGCTCTTTTCGACAGCCTCTACAAGCTCGACCCCCTCGGCGAGGGTGAAGCATGCCGAGGTCTCCGACATCACGTGCATATCCGTCTCCAGGGCTTTGATGGCAAAGGGCGCATGTTCGTGGAAATAGTTGGCGAGGATCACCGCATCCATATCATGCTGCAAAAACTCGTCATAATCGGTGTATGTCGCCACACCGAACCGGTCCTGGGCCTTCTGCAGGCGCTCTTCCCAGGTGTCACACAATGCCACAAGCTCCATTCCCAGGTGCGGACCTGCCCCTGCGGCAAACCCCTCCCCGCGGCGGACTCCGATGACGCCAACGCGAATTGTATCCATTGCACTGCCTCCCTGATGATTCGTCCTTTGCAGCGGATGTGATTTCGTAGCCAGTCACACTGTCACCTCCAAAGGTAGATGTTTAGCGTGACCGAGCATCCTTTCTGACCACATACCGTACGAGCATCTCCGTGGCTCGGCCTGCGGTTGGCGTTGTTCGCCAATCGCAGGTGGCGGATTGTCTTTTGTTCGGCTCGTTTCGTAAGCCGAACAACATCCGCCAGCTTCCAGCCCGAGTCATGGTCCACGTATCTACAATGCCCCAAAGCAACATCCCATGAAAGACGCAACAGGTTTGTCTTACAGTTAAGCCGGGCTCATAGAATGCGAGGGAGTGACTCGGGCTGGAAGCTGGGCACCATCAACAACAACGTGCCCACCCTGGATTTCATACGACTCCAACCGAAATCCAGGGCCGAGCCACGGGCTGCTTTGGTGCCGCTTACCAAACTCCAAAGGCCGAGGCACGAGGATGTTTGGGGGTCTTTTGCAGAACTTCAAAGCCGAGCGCCACGGAAGGGGTTCAGGAGGATTGGGCCGGATCTGTACGCGCGAGCCATCACCAAAGAAAACGGGCCCGCCGGTGGTGGCAGGCCCGTTGATTGGATGTGCTGGTTTTTGCGACGGTCTGGCAGTTAGCTCCAGTCTCTGTCTTCGTCCCCGGCGCCTTCATCGGCCTCGGGCGCGTCAGCTTCAGGGGCTGACTCTTCCTCTTCAGAGGTGTCTTCCCATCCGCTCTCAGCGGGAGCTTCTTCTTCCTCGGCCGGTGCCTGAGGCTTGGATGGTGCGGCAGGCGGGGCTTCAGGAGCAGCAGGAGCGGGCTCTGCCGGTGCAGCACCACCTTCAGAGGTTACAACATCGCGGTATGCCACCATCTGCGCGGCGAGCATGATAGGCCAGCTCACAAATATACCGATACCGCAGGCGATGACCCCAAGCTGTGCCACGAGACTGTAAACCAGGTATGTCACGCTGTACATCACGATTTCGGGCTGCGTGTGCTCCCACGAGCGCTTGATTGCGTCAACGCCGCCGATATCAGTATCGGCTATGAGTGGGAACATATAGAACATGGCGCCACCAACAACGAAACCGAGGATGGCACCAGCGATTTGCCCGACGATCGGTATGAAATTCAGGACTACCACCACGACGAACACACCGAGACCGACCAGGATCGCCGCCACAAACGATGGACCAAACTTCTGAAAGCCGCCGAAAACGTCCCCAATCGCCGGCTGCTGACCCTTCATCTTCTTGTCGATCATCATGAACATCCCGACCGCCATCGGTGGCGCACAAATACCGAAGGTGATGCCTCCGATAAGGCTTGCCAGGAGTGCCGCAACGCCGTAGGTGAGCCAGTCTTCTTTGACAATTTCCCAGCCCTCGCTCAACCAATCACCCAGTTTAACCATTATGTTGCTCCTTTCTCGAACCCTGTGCGACACGATTATTTCGCTGTATGATGCTTTCTCTGGAGGACGCACTGCTTCCTGCCGCGATTTTACCTTTTCTTTGGTTTTACAGATACGAATCAGGGCTTGCAGTTCAATATTTACGCCATCAGCGGGTTTACGCGACTGCCCGGGGCTCCAGCCGGCAGGTTACACAACACTGCTCCGCGAACAGTGATATGTGAGACAGAGATCCTGCACCATCCGGGCGGATATCATGGCAGACAAAGTGACCCTCAAAATCCCAAGACCGCTGTATGAAAAGCTCGGACAGATCATCGAAGACACCGGATACAATTCCGTCACCGATTTTGTTGTTTATGTCCTCCGTGACATCGCCTCCACGCATGCGGTATCTGACGACGAACCGTACAGCGAAGAGGAGCTCATCCGGGTCAAGGAGCGGCTCCGGAGCCTGGGCTATCTCTGAAAAGCCTCCGCCTTTTTATTGGGGGCGCACCCATAGCCGCAGGTCCAGCCAGCGCACGGCCTCGGGGGCATTATCGGCGACGGACACCGACACCGTGTTGTAGCCGTGCTGGAGCATCTCCGGGGCCACCTCGTAGCTGAGCCACCCATCGTCTTCTTCGGCCCCTGTGAGGACATCATCCCCGACAGCCACGTGCACGACATCTGACGACGCATCATCGCCCAGCCGCACCTGAAGATGTTTCTGCATGGTCTCCGCGTCCTGTGAGGGGGCGGCTGGATAATACAGCCGGGTTGATTGGGTCTCTCCCGGCGCGATATCCACGGGGTGTCGCGGGCACAGGTGGGGGGTGTCCAGGTACTGCATCCCGCCCTTCAAAAATGAATTGGCGGCATGGGCATCGCGGGCGATGACGTAATGAACCCGCTCAAGGCCCTCCAGTGTCTCTGGATCGCCGAGCTCGCTCCAGATGCCGGCGGTGGGCTTGAAGTAGTGGTGCTGGTTGAACAGGTATATCCCGTCTCCTCCTGCGTCCCAGGCCCTTAGAGCGCGACCGCGGATGGTCTCTGTCCCGTTGCGGAATTTATCTGTCTGTCCGTCGGGTCCGCGAACTCGCGATTCGCTCAGGCACGGATAGACGGGCACCCCGTACTTTTCCCCAAGCTCGACACTGTAGCTCCAGGAGTTCAGGCGGAAATAGCCGGTGGGGATAAGCAGGTCGAAAAGATCTTCCTCCAGCCAGCGGCGCAGGTCAATGCCAATATCGCGGCAGTACTGCACGGAATCAGGCACCCGTACGGCCACCAGCAGGGGCTTATCGCGCTCGGCTTCCACCCGCCGGGTCATCTGTCGGATCCGGCTCATCAGATTGGTGATTTCATCGAGGTCCGCCTGCGTCACCTCTTCCCCCATGGCGACCTTTTTCAGAAGCAGCGCGTGACGGAAATAATCCAGCTCGATGCCGTCCACGTCGTACCGCTCGCAGACGTCCTCGATGATGTCAAATGCCCGGTCCCGCACCGCCTGCTGCCCGAAATCAACCGCAGACCACGCCCGGCCGGAGCCCATGCCCGGCAGGCGCTGGCCCTTTTCTCCGAAGAGATACTCCGGGTGATCGCGCTTGAACTGCGGGAAAAGCTGCGGATAGCGCATCTCGCCGTCATCAACCGTGCCGTCATGCACATCGTTCATGCGCATTGACCAGAAGAGCTCCATGTCATGGTCGCGGCAGAAGTCAATCATAATCTGCAGCGGGTCGGTGCCCTGCTCGTGCAGATCGGCTGTCACATTCCTATGGAACCGGCCCTCTTTAGTGTCGAAGATTTCCGCGATATCGCTGCGGTGTGTGAACATCCCGAATCCGCTGGACCAGTCGCAGTAGAAGATGC
>JBKHJK010000090.1:0-7172 GCA_046538215.1 Armatimonadota bacterium | reverse complement strand
GCGCCACCCTGTTCGCCTCCATTGGCGTCGTCGGCGTTGGTCTCATCGTGCTGGTGATCAGCTTCCATTTTATGATGCTGCGGCGAGCGATCGAAGAGATGGTGCGGAGACTGATACCCGCCGACCAGCACGACGAAGTATCGGAGGTTAGCAGCGAGATAACGGTGATGCTGGGGGCGTACGTGCGCAGCATCGCCCTGATATCGGTGCTGATAGGGATTGCCGTGTGGGCGGTCCTGGCCGGTGTCGGTGCCATCTTCGGGAGCAAATACGCTCTCACCATCGGCGCGATGGCGGCTGTTGTTCATCTGATACCGTACGTGGGTGTTGTGCTGACGGTCGGTGGATCGGTGTTTTTGACATACGTGACCGCGAGCCATGATCCGTTCTGGGCGGCCCTGGTGGCGGGACTTTTGATCACACTCGTGGACCAGGCTTTCGATTTCATCGTCCGCCCCCATATCATCGGCCGCCGCATCCATCTGCATCCGCTGATCGTCCTGTTCGCCATCTTCGTGGGGTACGAGATGCTGGGATTCATCGGTATGGTCATTGCCGTGCCCATCGCGGCCAGTATCAAGATCGCGCTGGCGAAGTGGGTGCCTGTCATCGGGCCGGCGCCGGGCGTGCGTGCACCATCAGAGCCGCTTGCGCTGGACGTCTCACAGACGGTGCGTATGGCGTGGAACTGGGCACAGCAGACGTTCGTGCGCGAATTCGGCGGAGAGTCAGATTCACCACAGATTGCGGATAAAGAGCGCACGTCAGAGGAATTAACAGAAAACCGGGACGACCGAGATGAGTGACGAAGAAAGCCTGCAGCAGCAGCCGGATGAAAGAGTCCGGAGTTCACAAAAGGGTGAGCTGAGCTGGGGGGCAACCGTCGGTGCGATTTTCCTCGGCGGCATGGCCCTGGTGGCTGCGTATCTGCTTTTGATGAAGCTGCAGCGCGTGCTGTGGGTGTTTGCCGGTGGTTTTCTGCTATCGTATTTTCTAGAACCCGTCATCGGACGCCTGGAGAAGCGCGGCTGGGGCAGAACTCTGGCCTCATGGGTGGTCTATCTGGTCCTTGTGGCGGTGCTGGGACTTGCCACCTGGGCGCTTATACCGGCACTTGTCAACCAGGCGCTGACGGTTGCGGAGAACTTCCCGGATTATATCAGCCAGGTCATTGAGGCATATCAGCAGTTTCGTGACGGCCTGCACCAATGGATGGGACAGTATATCGCCGACACGCGGGTTTGGGACGTCGTTGATGAGCGCCTGCCGGTGGTGGAAGATTGGGCCACAAAGAATATCCCGCGAATGCTGCGGTGGATGAGCCTGCAGCTTGTCTCATCACTGCGCGGGGTGGGCATCGGGCTGATTGTGCTCATCATCAGTTTGCAGTTTTCCTTACTGTCGCGGACCGCCAGAGCGACCATACGCAAGCTCATCCCTCCCGGCCACAGCGAGGATGTGGATGAAGTCCGTCGTGACATTTCGGTGATGTTGGGCCACTATATGCGCGGTGTCATTGTCCTGTTTTTTGCCAACGGCATTGGTGCGACAGTGCTGATATACGTGCTGGGGCTGTTTTTCGGCAACGAGTATGCCCTTGTGGTCGGATTTCTCACGGGCATTACGAATATGGTGCCATATATCGGCCCTGTCGTAAGCGCCGGCAGTGCTGCATTGTTAACCTACGTGACGGCGACGTCCAATCCGCTGCTGGCCACGATCATGGCGGCCGTCTTGATGCTGGTGATGAGCCAGTATTTCGGGATTATCGTGCAGCCGAAGATCATCGGACGCAGAATCAACCTGCACCCGCTGGTGATCCTTTTTGCCATGTTTGCCGGTTACGAAGTCTTTGGGCTGCTCGGAATCATCATCGGGATGCCGGTGGCCGGGTGTATCAAGATCATCCTGGCAAAGTGGGTTCCTGTCATCGGGCCGGGGCCGGAAGTGCGAGCGCCCTCCGAACCGCTGCTTCTGGACGTCGCGCTGGCGATAAAGCGGGTACGAGGGTTCTTCAGACGCCTTGGCACCGGTCGAACGGAGAAATCAGCGGAAGCAATGACCGACGCCCGCGCCGGGCCCACGACTGATGAAGTTCCCGGGCAAACCAATAGTGCATCAAAACAGACCAACGACGAGGATGAGTAGTTCGATGACCTGCCAGCAGTTGCGAGATATGTTTCTGGATTTTTTCAAGCAGCACGGCCACATCATCCAGCCGAGCGCTCCGCTGGTGCTGCACGATGACCCCACCAGCCTCTTTACCAGCGCCGGGATGCAGCCGTACATGGCGGCATTCAGGGGGGAAGAGGACCCACCCGCCCCCCGGGTCACCAGCATCCAGAAATGCCTCCGCACCAACGACATCGAGGGCGTCGGCCATCACAACCGCTACGCCACGTTTTTCGAGATGCTGGGAAACTTCTCGTTTGGAGATTACTTCAAGCAGGGCGCCATTGACCTGGCGTGGGAGTTCTGCCACGATCTCCTGGAGCTTCCCGTGGAGGACCTGTGGATTACCGTCTATCTTGACGACGACGAGGCGGCGGAGCTGTGGCACAAGCGCATCGGCATAGACAAAGACCGCATCGTGCGGCTGGGGCGGGACGAAAACTGGTGGCCCAAAGAGCGCTGGGAGGGCCCCTGTGGTCCGTGTTCGGAGATTCACGTGGATCTGGGACCGGAGTTCGGCTGCGACCGGACCGACTGCCGCGTGGGATGTGACTGCGATCGCTATCTGGAGGTGTGGAACCTCGTCTTTCAGATGTACACGGAGGCCGAAGACGGCACCCTCACACCCCTTCCGCAGCCGGGTGTGGATACCGGGATGGGGCTGGAGCGGCTGGCGCTGGTGATGCAGGATGCGCGCTACATCCAGGAGACCAACGAACTCGGTCACATCATGCGCCGAATCCTGAAGGTCATCAACGAACAGACCGGCACCGAACACGAATACGGGCTGTCGGGAGAGACCGATCTCGCGCTGCGTATCATGACCGATCACCTGCGGGCCGCGGCCTTCACCCAGGCCGGTGGCGTGGTGCCCTCAAACGAGGGAGCCGGCTATGTCCTGCGCCGCTTCATCCGCCGGGCCTTCCGCTACGGCCGGCAGCTTGGTATGGACGAGCCCTTCCTGCATAAGGCGCTTCCTGCAGTGACGGAAGCCATGGGGCAGGCCTACCCGGAGCTACAGGAGCGAGAGGAGTTCTCCGTCAATATCATCCGCAAGGAGGAAGAGCGTTTTGCCTCCACCCTCAGGCAGGGTATCAACCTGTTTGAAGAGATCGTCGTGGAGCTGCAGCAGCAGGATGAGAGCGTTATTCCCGGAGACCGCGCGTTCAGGCTGTATGACACCTACGGATTCCCCATCGAGATGACCCGGGAGATGGCGCAGGAACGGAACCTGGAGGTTGATATGGAGGGCTTCGAGGCTGCAATGGAAAGACAGCGGGAGCGCTCCAGCGGCGGCGGCGGACTGGCGGGAGTAAAGACTCAGGTCTCCCTGGCGGATATGAAGGCCACGCAGTTTGTCGGTTACGAAAATCACCGAGCGACGGCCACGGTTCTCGGTATCATCCACGACGACAGCCTTGTTGAGAGCGCTTCAGAGGACGACGAGATCGGCGTGATTGTGGACCGCACCCCGTTTTACGCCCAACAGGGTGGGCAGGTCGGCGACCGGGGCGTTTTGCAAAGCGATGATTGTACCGTGGTGATCACCGATACCGTCAAACAGGGTGACAGCTTCATCCACATAGGGCATGTACGCGAGGGCGAAATTGTCGTTGACGATGTGATGGAGGCCGTGGTTGACGAGGATCGCCGGGCGGCGGTAAAGCGCCATCACACCGCCACCCATCTCCTCCACGCGGCGCTTCGCGAGGTGCTGGGCGAGCATGTGTCACAGTCCGGCTCTCTGGTGGCGCCCGACCGCCTGCGTTTCGATTTCACGCACCACGAAGCCGTCTCGGATGAACAGCTCGTGCAGGTGGAGAAGATCGTCAACAGATGGATCGTCCAGAATGTTCCCGTCAGCGTGCAACACATGCACTACGAAGAGGCCACCGAGCAGGGAGCCATCGCGCTGTTTACCGAGCAGTACGACCAGGAGGTCCGGACGGTGAGCGCCGGTGAGATCAGCATGGAGCTGTGTGGGGGCACCCACTGTTCGGCCACCGGCGAAATTGGCAGCCTTCACATTCTCTCAGAAGGCAGCGTCGCCTCCGGGATCCGCCGGATCGAAGCGATTTGCGGGCTGCAGGCGGTGGCGTACCACCGGCAGACGGCCAGGAAGCTGCAGAGCATCGCAGCGGCTCTCGACTGCCAGCCCGATGACATCACCACCCGTATCGCCGGTTTGCAGGAGCGGATTTCGGAGCTGCAGGATGAGCTCAAGCAGGCCCGGCGCACGCAGACGAGTGTCAATATCAATGAGCTTCTCGACAGCGCACAGGACGTCGGCGGTATCGAGCTGGTCACCGCCGTCATCGAAGGCGCGACCCGTGACATGCTGGGCGAGCTGGCCGACCAGATAGCAGATAAGCTGCAGCAGTGCGTTGTGGTTTTGGGTTCTGATGAGGACGGGGAGGGAAGGCTGGTGTGCAAGGCAAGCCCTGAGGCGGTGGAGGCCGGCGCGGCGGCCGGAGATATTGTTGGAGAAATTGCCCGCCAGTGTCGCGGCGGTGGCGGTGGGCGGCCCGAATTCGCCGAAGGTGCAGCCCCCGACACCCGGCGGCTGGCGGAGGCGCTTCAGGAGGCCGCCGAACTGCTGCGACGGCAGATCTCCCAGTGACAGAGTGGATATGGTGATGCGATGAAATACCTGGCAGTGGATCCGGGTGAGGTCCGTGTGGGACTGGCTGTCTCTGACCCCGGGGGGAAGATTGCCATGCCCCTGGCCGTGATCCACGAAAACGACCCGGACGAGCAGATGCGAAAGGTGGCGACGATGGCCGAAGCGAAGCAGGCCGACGCAATCGTCTTTGGGATGCCCTACACGCTCCGAAGAGAACACGGGCCGGCCGCACAGCGCGTCCGCAAACAGATTGAAAAACTCAGGGAGCTGACAGATCTGCCTGTGATTACGCATGACGAGCGCATGACGACAACTATCGCCGAAGGGGTCCTGCTGGAGGCCGACGTGAGTCGGACCGACCGCAAACGGCATACCGACAAACTGGCGGCGACGGTCATACTCCAATCGTTTCTGCAAAAACAGCACACCCCGGAGGCAGATGAGCAGTGTTAAAAAGAGTTACCATCACTGTTCTGCTGCTGGCGGTGATATGTGCGATTGGTGGGGCAATCTATTACCGCCACGGCGTGCAGCCGGTCACCGAAGATGGTGAAAAGAGGCTCGTGTACCTCCCACAGGGACGCGGGATATGGACGATCGCCACGATCCTGAAAAAAGAAGGAATCATCCGGAGTGCACCGGTGTTTTATGCCGCTTATCGGTGGCACATTCTGACGACTGGTGAGGGGAAGCAGATCGGCGGAGAATATTTTGATCTTTCACCGGCGGATTCTGTCCCTGCGATTATTCAGTCGGGTTTGCAGGAGCCGGCCGTCCGATGGATAACTTTTCCAGAGGGCCACACTGTCGAGCAGATGGCCGAGCGGATCGCCGGGACAGACCTGCTTATCTCAAAACAGGCATTCCTGCGCAGTGCGACTCCGGAAACCGTGAGTGAGGTTACCGATTTTCCATTTGAGGCCGACAGTGCCGAAGGCTATCTCTTTCCGGACACCTACCAGTTTCCGATCGGTGTCGAGGCCGATGACGTTGTCACCACGCTCTGTCAAACATTTGATGAAAAGTTTTATCAGCCCAATGCGCAACAGATTGCCCAAAGCGATCTGTCATTACATGAGATTGTGACCATCGCTGCCATGATCGAACAGGAGGCCCGGGTGGATAAGGACCGCCCCCTGATTGCTTCAGTGATTCACAACCGGCTGCAGCGCGATATGAGGCTGCAGATTGATGCAACGGTCCAGTATGCGCTTGGCACGCACAAGGAGCGGCTGATGCATTCCGACCTGCAGGTGAAATCTCCATACAACACCTACCTGCACCATGGACTTCCACCGGGACCGATATGCAATCCGGGGCTGGCCTCACTGCAGGCAGCGATGCATCCGGCCAGCACCGATTACCTGTATTACGTTGCCAGGCCCGATGGCTCACATATATTCACAACGACATACGCCCGTCACCAACAGGCTATTCGACAGGTGCGGCAGTGACCGGATCGAATGCAGATACCAATGCGAAATGGTGAGACGATTGTGCGACGCTTTGCGGCCGGATGAGTACGTGGAGGCGCTGGAGCAGGTGGACCTGGCCCATCTTTACGACCGGGGCATCCGCGGTATTCTGGTTGACCGCGACCGGACGCTGACGGCGTGGCGAAGCGACGAGGTCTCCGAAGAGAAGCTCCAGTGGCTGGATGAGGCCAGGAAGCGTTTTTCGGTGTGCATTGTGTCCAACACAATCTTCGTCAACTCCCTGAATGAGCTGAGCGAGCGGCTTGACCTGCCGGTGGTCAGCCGGTGGGGCCTGGGACGTAAGCCGATGCCCGGGGCGATGAAAGCGGGCCTGCGGGTGGTGGATGTCGCTGCAGATCAGGCGGCGATGATCGGAGACCAGCTTTTTACAGATGTTCTGGGAGGGAATCTGCAGGGCATGTACACGGTGCTGGTGCAGCCTGTGCCGGGACCCGAGTTTGCAGGAACCGCCGTCGCACGTGTTCTGGAGCGCGGTGTGATGGCGTTGATGAATATCGAGCTGGATGAAAATCACAAAAAGGGTTGATATGGATGGCACGGAAATCAAAGTGGCAGACGTGGGCGGAAGCCATTGACGGAGCAACGACAGTTACGGGGGTCATGGGCTGGCCGGTGGAACACAGCCTGTCGCCCCCTGTGCATAATGCAGCGTTCATTTCCGAGGGGATGAACTGGGTTTATACGCCGCTGGCGGTGCACCCGGAGAGTGTTGAGGAAGCCATTGCGGGCATTCGCGCTCTGGGCTTTTGCGGCATAAACGTCACCATTCCTCACAAGACGGCCGTGGTTGAGTATCTCGATGATCTTAACGATGTCGCCGCCGCTTTAAATACGGTGAACACCATCCACGTTTCAGAGGGTCGTTTGATCGGGTATAATAC
>JBKHJK010000089.1:0-7219 GCA_046538215.1 Armatimonadota bacterium | reverse complement strand
GTTCAAACCCGGGCCGGTGTTTGAGTACCACGACCGACGTATCATCGTCCTGCCGGATCTCCTCCACCTCCAGCCCGTACGTCATGCCATTGCCGAATTGAACGATGATACGCTCACCGGGTGTGACACGGTGCTTCCCAATCGCCGGTGAGACGACCAGGGCGTGTTCCTCGTCGCCCGCCTCCGCATTTCGCACAGCCATGACCTCACCGCCCGGTGGAGGGTCGAGGGTCACCTCGCGGTCGCCGCAACGCACCTCGCTACCGTCTATCACACTCATCCGACTGACCCTACCGCCGATGGTGCGCACAAAGGCATATCGTCCGGTGGCTGAGACTGAGCCGTCGGCCGCGGCAACCGTGCTTTCGGGATTCGGCCCCAGCAGATGGTAATCCACAAAGCCCTCGCCCCGACAGACAAGCCCCACCGTGCCGGGTTCGGCCTCTGTCAGCTCCAGCCGGGAGACCTCTGAGATCACCGGAGCTTTTTCAAACGGCTCGTGCACTGCTGTGAAAACGCTCTGCAGGTTCGACCCCTTGCGCCGCAGCAGTATCGCGGGCATCCAGAAGTCATACACCCGCGCGCTGCTTCGATTGGCCCTGCGGATGGAGGGCAACGTGCCGAAGAATGCAGTGGTATCGGCCATACCGGGGACGCTCGTTCGCATTCCTGCCCCATCGTCACACAGAAAGTCGGCAGTGAAATCTTCATCAGCACTCGCGGATTTCACTTCCCGGAACAGCCCGTAGGAGTTGTTCTGGCCCTCGATCATGTTGTGGCCGTATTCGCTCGGCCACCGATGGAACTCCACACCCTCGGGCAGCAGGTTTTCTCCATACTCCTGCAGTGATAAATCCGTCTGAAGTGTTTGCTCTTCATCCGCGCTCCCGTGCAGCACCCAGTCGTGTTTGCTTCCGCCGATGACACGAAACAGGTCCACAACGTATGCGCCACCACCCGGCAAATGCACGACCGCGAGAGCGCGGCGGTATTCGGAGCATTTTTCGGGATACGCCCCCACACCGGAGGCTTCACAGTAGCGTACAACGCCATCGGCTTCTCCCCATGAGACCAGATGGCCGTCGGCGGGAGGGTTGGTGCCTGAGGTCCGCTGGTCCTGTTCATTAACCAGGACGAGGTTGTGGGCGAGACTGCTGTTGGCGTAGGGCCGCAGGATGGTATGGGTATAGCCGATGTCACACACCAGCTCGCGCCCCTGTCCAAACAGGATGAGATTGAGGGTGTCGGCGTGGGTATGTCCGTAGCCGCCGCTGAAATGCAGATGTGCCTGCACTCCTGTCTGACCACGTCCCATCCCGACCATCGCGTGACCCATCGCCCAGTGCAGGCGGGTCGGGAGGGGCTCATCAGGCACAGGATGACCACCTGGCTGAAGATTTCTCGGAGCCCAGGTGTCGTGGATGCAGGTGTAGGGGCCGTGGGGCAGGCGGGTATTCTCCAGCGCTTCCAGCGACTCCGCCAAAAACGGCAGGTCTCTTTCGGCCTGCAGGTTTTCGATATGCAGCCCGTCCTGGGGGTTCACATAGCCTTCGGGATCGCTGTAGCCTGCCAGGGGGCCGCTGGCACACCGCATAAGCCCTTTGATGGTTTGAGAATGATACGACGGGGCGCATTCCTTCCAGTTGGCGTCCGGGAAAAACTGCCATTTCAGTATCAGCTTCACTCTCCGGACAGCATCGTGCACATACTCCGGTTCGCCGATAACTCGCCCAATGACGGCCAGGCCCCGGATGAGAGATGGGTCCATGTTCCCCAGGTAAATCGGGTAGCTGCGGGCAAAATTCGCAGTGGCTCGTAGAAAATCTTCGATGTTCTGTCGCACATCTTCCCCAGTTTCCTCCGCCAGCACGTCGAGAGCCTCTGCTGCGGCGATCCGGTCATAGGCATACGCGAGATTGACCGGCATCTCCGAGTAGAACCAGCCATTCCAGCCCCCGCCGCGTCGGTTGGACCAGTACGGATAGTGTGTCTCCGTCCTGTGACCCTGCATCTCTCTGGCAAGTCCCGGCACCGGCTGCACGCCATCGGGCGGGTCCAGAGACGGGATGTCATACAGGACGGGACTGCCTGACCTGCGGGACCGCTGGGCGTTGTAATGTGGATAGACCTCTGCCAGGCGGTTGAGGATCACCGCCGCCTGCCGCGCATACCGCTCCTCCCCACTCCCCGCATAAAGATCGGAAAGCTTTGCCGCCATCCGCTCCAGGTGGGTCTTTTTGAACGCATGTATCCGGCCCGGCAAATAGTACTTATAACCGTCCGGCCCCTCGTAATAGCGATACTCATTGACCTGGCCGGTGGGGTCCTCAATCCGATCCACCTGGTCCGTCGGATATTTCTCATTCGGCAAGACCATGCCGCAGTTCGTACACTCCAGCCGGTCGGGCGTCTCGGGCGACCAGCGCCAATACGTTTTGCGATCACGCTTTCCACCAGGATACTCGCAGTTGGGGCAGGCGATGATGTAGAAGGGCGACTTCGCCGGAAGCCACGCCTCAACATCATTCTCGCTCATATTCATCACGACCGCGGTCTCCACCCGAAGCCGCTCTGTGTCAGCATCGCTCACAGAAGGCGGAAACACGGGATGAGACACCTCGTACGCACATGCCGTCATAAAGAGGCCTAAAAAAAGTGCGGCACACAGGGACACAGACAGGGAAAAGAGGCTGTTCACGGCGATCACCAATCCGCTGATGTCAGAGTATTGTCGGCCTTGTGGCGGGCGGTGTCGTTGTGGACAACCGAGAGCACGCAGGAGACCCGGTTCATCTGAATGTTCCTGTCACGCACATGGTCTCCGGTCCACCGCTGTGGAGTCAATTCGCGACCATACCCACAAAGGCCTGCCCCGGCTCTCTGATGGCGCGGATGCAGTCGCAGCGAAGGGTGGAGCACGCCAGCACATCAGGGCGCGCCAAACGAAGGGGAAAGTCGTTCGGGGCCATTGTCGCCGATGATCTGATCTGGCCAGTCCACTGTCGCCCCACCGCCCTGTGCATCGGCTTCAGAGGGCTACGCCGCGGCGCTGAATGCCTCACGCACAGCCGACAGCAGTTCACCGGGTGCGAGCGGTTTGCCGAGATGATGAACGGCACCGAGCGCCTCGCTGTGCTTTTCATATTCATGGCCGACGAACGAACCGCTGAACAGAATCACTGGCGGGCTGCGAGAGTCCCACCGTGACGCCATCGTAAGGAGCACGTTGTAGCCATCCAGATCAGGCATGTTGATATCGAGGATAATGAGGTCGGGGTGACCGTTCTCCGCCACATCGAGCGCCTGCCGCCCGTTGACCGCTTCAACGACCTTATACCCCTGAGCTTCCAGCAGGGCGCAGACTGCATCGCGGACCGCGGCCTCGTCATCTGCTACCAGGATCGTCTTTGTCGTTTCCATGTATCTCTCCCTCATACAGCCCGGGTGAACTGTTTGGGCAACGGGGCGCAAAAGATCCAGTGTGCTCATGTTTTTCGGGCAGGCATTACCTAATTCGGCACCAACAGCCTGTAGCTGAAGGGGAGAGAAGGCTCAAAAAGCGATGGCACAAAAAAAGACCTCCCTGCGCAAATCAGGGAGGTCAATACTTTGTGGCGGGGCTGACGGGACTTGAACCCGCGACTTCCACCTTGACAGGGTGGCACTCTTAACCAATCTGAGCTACAGCCCCACGAAAACTGTGTTCAAAAAACTGCCGGGGATTTCACTATGACTGCCCGGCAGCGATTGTATGGTATTACATTCTGCGGCAAATGTCAATAGAGCCCCAGCAATTGTCTTCAATAAATGCAGCAGGCGGGCCGTGGGAGGAGCCCGCCTGGCTGCGCATGGTTCGCCCGCCTGTGGTGTATGGTTTTATCTGGGCGAACAGTGTCTGCAATTCGTCTGGGCGCAAGTCAAGGGGGCGACGATTGTGAGACGAAATTGCAGACCATGACTGACTGTGTCAATGTCTGTGAAACATATTGGGTCTTTACCTGCACAATGCTGTACTTAGTATATTCAGCCGATACGGTCCTGTCAAGGAATTCGAATGACTTTTTTTTGCACGCCCACCTGTGACATGTGATCGTATCGGTCGCAGACATCGGCACAGCCCTCCCAATCCCGATAGACCTTCATCTGCAGATTGTTCTTTTGCGGAGGTTACAGCAGCGAAGAATTTTTGCTATACTGCATTTTCGGGAACTTCATCGCTCGCCCGGACGTTTTCCTCGATGTCCGGGGTTGTGTTGTTACTGCTTATGCAGGCCGGTTTTTTTCAAAGCGCCTGCGGGAGGTGTGCCACGATTAGCCTCGCAATAAAGACGGAAAACCTGTCAAAAATCTACACCCATGACGCACAGGGCGAGCCGGTTGGGCTTGTGGACCTGTCGCTTGAGGTTGAAGAGGGACAGATCTTCGGGCTGCTGGGGCCGAACGGGTCGGGTAAGACCACCACCCTGAAGCTGTTTTTGGGCCTGATCTTCCCCACATCGGGAAGCGGCCAGATTTTCGCCCATCCCCTCGGGAGCACGGCGTACAAAGAGCGCGTCGGCTTTCTGCCGGAGGGGCCCTACTTTTACGAACATCTCAATGCCGTGGAGATGCTGGAATTTTACGGCAGCCTTTTCGGGATGGGTGGTAAGAGCCTGCAAAAGCGGATCCAATATCTGCTGGAGCTCGTGGGCATGTGGGATCGGCGTCACCGGCGCATACGCGATTATTCCCGCGGCATGCGCCAGCGCGTCGGGGTCGCCCAGGCGATGATCAATGATCCGGACCTGCTGTTTCTGGATGAGTTGACCTCCGGTCTTGACCCCCTTGGGGCCATGGACATGCATAAACTGGTTCAGGATCTTCGCGACGAGGGCAAGACCGTGTTTTTGTGCAGCCACCTGCTCAAGGATATGGAACCCATCTGCGACCAGGTCATCATTCTCAACAAGGGCCGCGCATGCGAATTTGGCCGCGTGGATGATCTTCTGAAGGTCGAGGGCGAGTACCGGATGGTTATCTCGTCATACACGGATGAACTTACCCGGGAGCTCGCCGAAACGGCACTGCGCACTGAAGAGCGCTCCGAGGGCTTCGTCGCCTACTATGCCGACCAGCAGGCCGCTCTGCAGGGCGCTTCACAGGCCGCGGCCGGCGCAGCGAATCTCGAAGACCTCAGTGTCCACCAGCGCTCCCTCGAAGAAGTGTTCATTGACGCTGTGGGAGGAAGAGAGTAATGCGTGCCATATACCGAGTAGCCAATGCAACGTTCCGCGAAGCGTGGCGCCGCCGCTTCCTCAACGGGATCCTGATATTTGCGATCCTCATTATCGGCTCATCATGGGTCCTTGCATATCTGCAGCCGGGAGCCGAGTTACAGATGCTTTTGGATATCGGCATCGGCTCGATCCGTTTCTTCGGCATGTTGATCGCCGTCTTTTTGGGGACCCGGCTCATACCCGATGAGATTGAACGCCGAACCATCCACACCATTATCGCCAAACCCGTCAGCCGCATGCAGTTTCTGTTCGGCAAGTTCTTCGGCGGACTGGCAACCGTGACGTTCAACGTCCTCCTGATGGGCATCGCCTTCTACATTGTTTTTGTTCTCAAGGCTCCAGGCTACATTGCAGAAAAGCCCGAAGAGTTAATGCTTGTGCAGTCAATGTACGGCAGCGTAGCCAAGGCGATATTGCTGGCGTTCTTCGAGTTGTACCTGGTCCTTGGTATCGCCGTGGTCGCTTCGACACTCTTCTCGTGGGTGCTTTCGGTGATCTTCACCTTCTTCGTGTACTTCACCGGCCAGATGGCGGAGTTCTTCCGCCAGCTCTCCGATCCGGACGCCGGTGCCTCAAGGCTCGCACAGATCCTGCTCGGGGGTATCTACAGGATCCTCCCACACTTTGAGATCTTCGACATCCGCGAGGCGATCCTGCAGGGGACCTATGTGCCGTGGACCGAGATGGGAAAATATATTGGTGAGGGGTGTCTGTATCTCCTCATTGTGCTGCTGATCGGCTATCTCGTGTTCAACGAACGCGAAGTATAAAGCGGTACAACAGGGGTTTTCACTATGAGGCCATATCAAATCGTTACTATCCTGCTGATCGTGGCGCTGCTTTTCACCCTCGGACCGGTGAACGACGCGGTCACACATTCGCGCCTGGTGCTCGGTCTGCGTCAGCCGACACCGTGGTTTCAGATCGTGGCCCGGGCCGAAGCAGGTGACACTGAACTGGCTGTAACCGGTGTCACCGGTGTGATTGTCGGAGCGGCTCTCGGAGGTTTTCGAGAAGTGGCCGCGACGATGCTGTGGATGAAGACCCATGAATACT
Organism: Armatimonadota bacterium; assembly: GCA_046538215.1. Lineage (GTDB taxonomy): Bacteria > Armatimonadota > Zipacnadia > Zipacnadales > UBA11051 > JBKHJK01. The sequence continues at coordinate 887 of JBKHJK010000089.1, read as the reverse complement.
GGCACAGTGGCCAAATGCTTCAGGTGAAGGCCTTGTGGCTTATGCGGCTGGTCACGCTCCTTGACCCCCACTGGATGGAGCCGTGGCGGGTGACGGCCTGGCACCTGGCCTACAACCTCTATGTTGAAACCGATAACCCTCAGCTACAGGCGAAGTACTTACAAATGGGGGTGGACTGCCTTAGAGAAGGCATTTCGTGGAATCCGGACCGCTACGATCTTTACCTCGAGCTGGGGTGGATGTATTTCGATAAGGTCGAGGATTTCGAAGAAGCCACTAAATGGTTCAAAGCGGCGATGAGATATCCGCATCCGGAATATGTGGACCGCCTGGTCGGTCACGCCTACGAGCGTATGCCCAATATGCCGGCAGCGCTGGACGCCTATGATTACTGTCTCAAACGTGACCCCATGGATCATACCGCCAAGGGCGCGACGGTCACCATTCGGGAGCGCTATCTGCGTCCCTGGCGGCTGATGGAGCAGGGCAGCTACGATGAGGCACTCGACGCGATCAACGAATATCTGGCCGTGCAACCCCGAAGCAGCCTTGGGCTTCACGTGAAGGCGCATATCGCAGAGCAGGCCGGAAGAAAGCGGCTGGCGTATGACACCTGGAAGCTAGCAGGTGAAATCGCCGCGCTGGACCACCTCGCCAAATCGAAGGCCGTCGAACTCGCCCACGAACTCGGTATCCCCGCCGAAGACACGCCGCAATACCTGTACCAGCAAAAGGTCAGGGGCACCGGGAGGCTGGGAGAAACAATTAAGGATCGCGAGGGCATCCGATAAACGGGTCACCCGGTTGCGACTTACAACGAAGCAGCAAATGAGCAGACGCCGGGCCATCACCGCCCGGCGTCTTCTTTGCACACAGCGCTTCAAAAG
>JBKHJK010000088.1:0-7223 GCA_046538215.1 Armatimonadota bacterium | reverse complement strand
CAACTACAGCGACAGCGAGGAGAAGATCGGCAAAGCCCTCGAAGGTCGAAGGGACGAGTATTACGTCGCAACAAAGACCAGCGCCCGGGACGCTGAAAAGGTCAAGCGGGAGCTGGAGATCAGCCTGAACAACCTGCGGACCGATCATATTGACGTCTATCAACTCCATACCGTCAGCAACCAGGAGGCCTGGGATGCAGTACGCGCCGACGACGGTGCTTACGCAGCAGCCGTGGAGGCCAAAGACCAGGGAATGGTGAACCATATCGGGATCACCATCCACCGGGATAAAAAGGTCATGCGGGAGGCGATACAGAGCGGCATGTTTGAGACCATCATGCTGTGTTACAGCCCCGTGGATGCCGAGGATGTGGGCGAAGAGATCCTGCCGATGGCCAAAGAGGCCGACATGGGCACCATCATCATGAAGGCGCTATCGGGCGGAACGATGGCGTATCCGAAAGACAATCGGAAGGCCGGGCTGGGTGGTGAGGATGCCGTGGTCGCCGGTTCGCTGCGCTTCGTTATGCAGAACCCCAACTGCGATATGGTCATCCCCGGCATGCAGGCCGTTCACGAGGTCGAGGAAAATGTGGCGGTGGCAGACAACTTCGAGCCGCTCACAGAAGACGAAGAGCGGGACCTGATGAGCCGGATTGCGGAGCTGCCGGGCGAACTCCGCTACGGCCAGACGTGCCTGCAATGCGGGTATTGTATGCCATGCACCGTTGACATCAACATTCCGCAGGTACTGAAGGCCCTCCGGATGAAGCGCAGCTACGACGATCGCCTGGACCATGTGGCCGAGGAAATATGGTCGAGCCTCGACACGACGCCGGACGAATGTGTCGAATGCGGCCAGTGTGAGGAAAAATGCCCGGCCGGGATCAATATCATGGAACGGATGAAGGTTGGCGCCGAGCTGTTTGGAGGCTGAATGTGGCCGGCGCGTGGCCTGCATCATGTAAACAGGCGGCCCACATTATATAAACAGTGAGTCAACAGGGTCGTGTACACATCATTGCCATTGAAAGGCGTGAACCAATGCGAACGATTCACAATACCGTGAAAATAGCCCACGGCCGTGATGAAATGGGCAAAGAAGCCGCCGCAGACATTGCGACCGCGATGCACGCTCTTGCCGACGAACCCGCTATCACCATGTGTTTCGCCGCCGCGCCGTCGCAGGATGACATGCTGCAGGCGCTTGTGCAGATGCCGGATCTGCCGTGGGAAAAGGTGATAGCCTTTCACCTCGACGAATATATTGATCTCCCGCGCGGCCATGCGAACACGTTCGAGGTTTACCTCAACGACCACCTGTTCAATCACGTGCCCGTCGGACAGGTCAACTTCATGGCCGACATGGACGGATCGCCCGAAGAGCAGGCACAGGCCTATGATGATCTGCTGCGCGACCACGGGGGTATAGACATCGCCTGCATCGGCATTGGTGAAAACGGGCATATCGCTTTCAATGAGCCCGGCTCGGAGTTTCAGACCGATAGATGGTGTGACCTGATCACCATTGACGAAAAATCGGTGCGCCAGCAGTACCGCGATTATAAGGACCACCCGAATCCGCAAGCGCGATATGCGAGCCTGGAGGATGTGCCCCGCAACGCCATCACCATGACGGTGCCGGCGATCTGTGCATCGCGGCAGATATTCTGCGTTGTGCCGGCGGAGCAGAAAGCCGAGGCAGTCAAAGGCACGCTCGAAGGCCCTGTGACGGAAGAGGTCCCGGCCACCGCGCTCCGCACACATCCGGCCGCGACGTTCTATCTCGATGGGGATTCCGCGAAGCTTTTGACTCCAAGGGTCGGCGCATAAGCGAGGATTGTATTGCGGCTATCGGTTATCGTCATCAACTACAACACCCGAGAACTCCTCTCCGGCTGCCTTAAGTCGCTGCAGAAGGATCCGGCTCACGGCGACTGGCAGATCATCGTCGTTGATAATGGATCCGAAGACGGCAGTGCCATGATGGTACGTCAGGAGTTCCCGGAGGTGACACTTCTCGCTCTTGACGAAAATGTGGGTTTTGCGAAGGCGAACAACCGGGCCGCAGAGGTTGCACAGGGACGCTACCTGGCTTTTCTCAACGCCGACACCGTTGTGCCCGCGGGGGTCCTCGGATGGCTATGTGATTTTCTGGACGAACAGGCGGATGCGGCCATCGCAGGCCCCAGGATGCTTGGAACTGACGGGGAGCTTCAGTACACCGCCCGTACCTTCCCCGGCCCGTTGAACACCTTTTTGGAGTATTTCTTCCTGGATCGGCTTTTTTCGTCACTGCCGTTTTTTGGCCGTCCCCGTCTCACCTGCATTGACCATACAGAACGCCACCGGGTGGATTATGTGTCGGGGGCGTGTTTGATCATCGCCCGGGAGTACTTCGAGAAAGCCGGCCGGTGGTGTGAGCATTACTTCTTTTATGCCGAGGACGCCGATTTGTGCGCACAGGTCAAAAAGATCGGCGGCCAGACATACTACTGCGGCGGCCGCACCATCACGCATTTCGGGGGCGCCAGTGCCAGACAATTAGCCACCGCCACCACCATTGAAGCCCACCGCTCGGTCTTTTTGTTCGTTCGCCGCCAGCGCGGGGCAGTCGCCATGATGCTGCAGCGGCTTATTACCTTCGTCGGCGCACTCGGGAGAACGGTCGCCACCGCCGTGGCCACACCTTTTGCGGCCCTGTTCGGAGACGGGCGCCGTTTCGCAGCACGAACGTGTCTGTACTGCCGCGTCATCCGCCTCTGTTTCAGCCCCAATCCATATCCCACCGGACGGTTCATTGACACAGCGCCTTGACTTGTCTGTAGCAGGCGGCTTTAATGTGAACGTCATCTGCCGCCCATCCCGATACCTTCCAACCCGCGTGTCTGTAACAACCGGTGCCTCCCGTGTTTCGGGACGGCATTTTTCGTGTGGGCAAAAGGAGTTCGTGTCGTGCCTGAACTGTCCGTGATCGTCATTCTCGTCTTCGTGATTTTCCTGGCCCGCTGGCTCGAAAGCATCATGGGCTTTGGCGGGACCGTTCTGTCTCTGCCCATTCTTGCAATTCTCATCCCCGACATGCATATCACGGGTGTCCTGGTGCCGGTGCTGGCCCTGGGGAATATCGTCTGCTGTATCGGGATCGTGTATGTCGGACGCCATGAGATCGTCTGGCGCGAATACGGTATCATCATGCTGTACATGGGTATCGGCGTTCCCGCGGGATTCTGGGCGGCGGGGGTGGCTCCCGAAGTCATCCTGCGGCTCGTTCTTGGTCTTTTCGTGTTTACTGTCGCCGTGGCAAACCTGATTCAGATGGCCATCAACGACGGCCATGGAGATGACGGGGATGTGCCACTGTTTGAGCGCATCTGCCTGCGGACGCTGGTCATCGGAGCCGGGGTCATTCACGGCATGTTCACCACCGGAGGGCCGCCACTGGTCATCTACGCCGCCCGCGCGCTGAAGAGCAAGGGCCTTTTCCGCGTGACGCTCGCAATGGTCTGGCTGACTTTAAATGTCATCATCGTCTCCGGGTGGTACCTCGATGGCCGCATACAGGAGGTCGCCTGGCCGCTGGCCGGAATTACCATTCCCTTCATCATCATCGCAGTGTTCATCGGTGACCACTTCCACCACCGCATGCCCGAACAGCTTTTCCGGAAGGCCGCCTACGTTCTTCTGCTTATCTCCGGAGGCTCGCTCATATACAAGGCTCTGCCCGATGTCCTTGCCATGTACGCCTGAGCAGAGCACAAAGGATTCTGCAGGTGCCTGCACGAAATGTTTTTCAGGTATTGTACCGCCTCAAAGTGGAAGGATTTCAGCGGCGTGGATCGCGGGAAAAAGCTCGAACCCAACAATCTCAATGACCTGTACTCCAAGGAATGGATCCGGTTTCAGAAATCGTGGTTCATCCACAATCCCCCGCCCCGTGACAGCGACGTCATGGTGCATCCGGCGAAGTTTCCGGAGGACCTCGCCGAGGAGTTCATCCGCTTTTTCACACAGGGCGGGCAGGCGGTGCTGGACCCGATGGCGGGAACCGGAAGCGCCCTTCTCGCCGCACTGCGCTCCGGACGGGCCGCCTACGGTATCGAGCTGCAAAGTAAGTACGCCGATATTGCACGGGAGCGTATTGAAACGCTGTGTGAGGAGATGCACGATCCCCCGGACTGGGATCTCGCCACTGCGGACGCGGCTGAATTCGACTACGCCAGCCTGCCCACCATTGATTACTGCATCACCTCTCCCCCCTACTGGGATATGCTGCGACGGAAGGGCTATGAAACCCAGCAAGAGCGGCGGGACGATGACGACCTGGATATGTATTATTCCGAAGACGGCGCCGATGTCGGTAATATCAACGGATATGAAGACTTCGTGGAGGCGCTCGTGAATATCTACCGGCACGTCAGCGGGTGTCTGCGCGAGCGGGCGTACATGACCATCATCGTCAAAAACGTCAAGAAGGGCGGCACCATTTATCCGCTTGCATGGGATCTCGCCCGGTATATTTCGGAGTTTTTGACGCTCAAAGACGAAAAAATATGGTGCCAGGACAACCAGCGGCTGGCTCCGTACGGTATGGGCCATGCGTGGGTGTCAAATACGATGCACCATTACTGCCTGAACTTCCGCTATGAATGACATTCTGCCCACCAGAGGGTGATTATTATGAAAATCAGTGTGCGAAGCTGGAACCTGCAACTGCCGATGTATGAAGGGATCATGAAGGCCGGGCAGATGGGCTTTGATGGGATTGCCCTGTGGTATGCCGAGGGGTTCGTGCAGCTTCAGGAGGTTCAGCAGGATGACGGCAAGGCCATTCTGGACGCCTGTGAGGAGGCCGGGCTGGAGATCTCGGCGCTCACCGGCGGTCTTGGCAGCTTCCGCGACCCGGAGCACCGTCCGGTGGCTGTACAGAAAACCCGCGACGAGCTGGCCGCGTGCGAGATCCTCGGCATACCGCGCATCACCAGCCACGTGGGAGTCATGCCCGAAAACATGGAAGAGGAGAATGCCGTGGGAATGCGTGACGCCCTGAAGGAGGTTGGTGAGGAGGCCGCCGAAAAGGGCCTTGTGCTGGCGTGTGAAACAGGCCCCGAAGACGCGCAGACCATGTACGACTTCATCGCCGAATGTGACACCGACGGCCTGGCCATTAACTACGACCCGGCAAACTTCCACCTCCGCGGGTATGAATGGCTCGAGGGTGTCGAAATATTCGGGCCGCTGATTGACCACACCCATGCCAAGGACGCCAAAAAGCAGCCCGACGGCGAGGTCGTTCAGACGCCGCTTGGTGAAGGCGACATTGACTTCCGCAAATGGATAGACGCACTGTCAGATGTGGGCTTTGACGGCTGGCTATGCATCGAGCGCGAAACCGGAGAGGACCGGCTCCGCGAGATCGAAGAGGGCCTGCGTTTCCTGCGCGGTCTGATGGAATAAGCGGACACGTACCATTGCCTGATTATTCACGCTCCGCCAGGCCGCCGGGTGCAGCGTTATTGTGAAACCATCATGACCACACACGGAGACAGCCACAACAGCGAAGACGCCGCCGCCCGGCTTCTGCAGATGCCGCTTGAGGTCCGCACGCGCGAGTTGATGCGGCTCTACGATATCCGGCCGCGCCGCTCTCTCAGCCAGAACTTCCTCACCGCCGAGGGCGCCGTGGATCAGATCGTCTCCACGCTGCTTCAGGCAGCATCGGCGGACGCCTGCCATATTGAGATTGGAGCCGGACTGGGAGCACTGACGGTCCCGCTGGCCCAATCGGGGCGGCAGGTGGTGGCGTTTGAGACCGATGAAGCCCTCATCGAGCCGCTTACGCTGCTCATGAGGCCGTTTGAAAACGTCGCAGTGCGGCACGCCGATGTCACGGAAGTGAATCTTGGCTCTTTAGCATCCGACCGGGCCCTCGCCATCGTTGGCAATCTCCCCTATCACCTCAGTGGCCTGCTTTTACGACAGCTCATGGAGGCGGGGAGAGGGTGCGAGGTGATCGTGGTGACGGCGCAGACGGAGGTGGCCGAGCGGCTGGCAGCCGGACCGGGGGAGGAGCAGTACGGTATGCTGTCGGTTTTCGCGGCGTATTATCTGGCGGACATTGCTCCAATTTGCGACATCGGCCCCGGTGCCTTCCATCCGCAGCCGACGGTCGACTCGACAGCCCTGCGCCTGACACCGGTGCAGAGGGGCGAAGAATTCCCAGGTGGGCGCCCGCCCGAACAGCGGCCAATGCTTGCGGAGACAATCCGGGCCGCCTTCGGCCACCGCCGCAAGACCCTCCGCAACGCCCTGGCACTGGGGCTGCAGCAGGTGGAGAAATCTGACATCACCGAAGCGCTGCTTGCGGCGGATGTGGACTCATCCCTGCGGGCGGAAAAGCTGGACATTCACGATTTTTCACGCATCGCCGGCGAACTTGCCCGCATCACCGGGGAGGTTGGCAGTGATGCCTGAGGCGCACACCGTCGTCCGTCGTGCACCGGCGAAAATCAATATCGGCCTCGAAATACTGGGCAGGCGCGATGACGGGTATCACGACCTGGTCACGATCTTCCAGACCGTGGGGCTGTACGACACGCTCACAGTGCGCCAGGCTGGCGATATGAGCATGACCGCCACCGGGCTGGCGGTTCCAACAGGTGAAACGAACCTGTGTCTGAAGGCGGCGCGCGCTTATTTTGAGGCCGCCGGAGAAGATGGTGGGTGCGAAATTGCCCTGCACAAAACTATTCCCACCGGTGCGGGGCTTGGTGGAGGCAGCAGTGACGCTGCCGCGACCCTGCAGGCGCTGGATGAACTGTTCGGATATGAGGTGGACCTGCCTGAAATCGCCGCAGGAATCGGCAGCGATGTGCCCTTCTTCCTACAGGGAGGAACCGCACTCGGTGAGGGCCGGGGCGAAAAGCTCACCCCCGCGGCGACTTTGGCCTCCGGTTCTATTGTCCTGGCAAAGCCGGACGTGGGCGTCCGTACCGCCCGCGCGTACAGTCTCCTGACACCCACGGATTACAGCAGCGGCGAAAAGACGCGGCGGCTCTTTGAAAAGCTCTCGGCCGGTGCGGCACCGGTGGATGAAGCCGAGCTGATCACCAACGGCTTTCAGAGGGTGGTCGAAGACGCCTGTCCGCCTGTGCGGAAGCTCCGGGAGCATATCGAGACGACGGCGGCGGTGGTGGCGGTGATGTCGGGAAGCGGCTCGTGTG
>JBKHJK010000087.1:0-7398 GCA_046538215.1 Armatimonadota bacterium | reverse complement strand
TCCTTTGTGTGTTCGTCATTCTGCTGGTGTTGTGGCTGCTGTTTGTGCCGAACTATATGCGCGCAACGGCAGAGGCGTATGAAAACACCTGCAGGAGCAATCTTCGAGAGATCGGCGGGGCGCTGCGGGCGTATGCTGCGGATTATGATTCGGCGTTTCCCGCCCAAAAGGTCGGCCTCGACGCTCTGGGCACCGGCTACGTCCCCGACCCGGAGATATTCAAGTGTCCGCAGGTGCAGCACGACATCCAGCTTCACCCAGAAGTGCAGCAGCAGGTCACCGCACAGCGCGGCGCCTCCGGTCGGGGCGATTACGCCTACCGCGGGGACTTCTTTGCCGATGATCTGCCGCTGCTTGCCATCGCCGCCGACAGCATCCAGTGTCACGATGACGCCGCCAATGTGCTGTATCTCGACGGGCATGTGAGGCTAAAGAGGCTGTCGGAGGAATTTGCGACACCTGCAGAGGGCCTGGTCACCGGGGCGTATGACAGCAATATCAAGTACGGGGGGGTGTACTGATGCGGCGGGGCTTCACGTTCGTCGAGTTTCTTACAGCCGTCATGATCATCACCATCCTTGCGGCAATTCTCTTCCCCGTGTTCGCCCGGGCGAGGGAGAAGGCCCGGCAGGTGGCATGTGTGCATAACCTGCTCAATATCGGCCACAGCCTCCACCAGTATGCCGCCGATTACAACCACTGCTATCCGCCGGATGACAACAACCTGGAGCCGCTCTTTTACCAGTATCTGCCCGACCGCGGCTGCCTGGACTGCCCCTCCACCGATGAGGGCTACAGCTCCATCTCCGGCGATTACTGTTACCGCGGTGGCTATTGCACCGACGATCCGACCACCCGCGTTCTTGCCATAGACCGCAAGGGCGGTGTGCATAATTCGGGCAATAACACGCTGTTCAACGACGGGCACGCGAAATGGCTGCAAAATAAATACATTCACAAAACGCCGGAGCTTGCGAGCATGCCGAAGCTGGACTGGACGCCCGAGCTTGAATGTGCGGAGGAGGAGTGCGGGACACCGCCGCCACAATGAAGAACATTCGCGGTTTCACCATAGCAGAGGTTCTCGGTGTCGTGGCTATAATCGCCATCCTGGCGGCCATCCTCTTCCCTGTTTTCGCACGTGCGCGGGAGAAGGCCCGTGATGCAAGCTGCCGGGCGAACCTGGCCAATATCGCCATGGCCCTGCGCACCTATGCCCTGGAGAATGACGGGCGCTATCCGCCCGGTGATAACGACCTGCGGCCCCTGCTTCCTGTCTATCTCGACAGCGCCCACACACTGGCCTGTCCCTCCTCATCCAACGGCAAGCCGTTCGGGGCCCTTCCCACCGACGAGCCGCCGGAGGACCCCATGGAGCCGGGGATGGGGCCTTCGACACCTTCTCCGGGCATGGAGGCTCCTCCACCAGCGCCGCCGGGTGAACCCGGTGGGCCACCACCAGAGGAGGCACAGGCACAGGAGGAGCCGCCTCCGGAGACGCCCGGCTATATCACGGCAGAGGAGATGCTCAGCGACAGGCGGCGCTATGAAGGCACAGCGTATTTTTACATCAGCGAGCACCGCTACGGGCGTATCACCGTCGCCCGTCCGCTGTGTGGCGATAACAGGGCCAATCGGCATAACGACCGGGGCAATGTCCTGATGACCGACGGCTCCATCCACCCGTGGTCTGCCGAGCAGTACCGCGAGGCCGGGCTGAAGAAATACGCCTGGCTGGAGGTGGATGAATGGTGATGCAGCGCCGCGGCTTCAGCGCACTGGAACTGGCCATGGTCCTGGCGATCATCAGCGCGATGACCATAGTGGTGATCGGCCTCAATGGCAGGGCCGCCGACAGCGCCCGGAAATCAAGCTGTATGAGCAATCTCAAGCAGTTCTCCACCGCCGCAGCCATGTACGCGATGGACTACGACGGGCACTACCCGCCGCTGGATTACAGGACGATGATGGCGTATGTAAAAAACTCGCAGATTTTCCGCTGTCCGGAGGTGTGGGATAAAGACGAGCCCACTCCCGCCGGGGAGCTGTTTCGCTCGATGGAGCCGGAAAAAGAGGGCTGTGACAGCGATTTTGAGGTTAACTATTTTTACTCACCCGGCCACACAAACGACGACATGCCCCAGACCACTCTGTTCTATGACGATGTCGCCGACCGGCACGCGGGCGGGTCATTCAACTATGTGCGGATTGACGGTGCGACCAAAAACGCCCCCGCCTCGGCATGGCCGGGCAGGCCTGCGGGAGTGCCGGAGTTTCCACCGGGGCTGCTTATCGACGAGTAATTGAAGCGCGGTACGGACTGACGCAGGATGCACCTGTTTGTGCATATCGAACGGTGGTACAGCAGCGTATCTGTAAGGGAGAAGACAATCATGAGAAACCGGGGCTTTACGTTGATAGAACTGCTGGTGGTGATCGCGATTATCGCGATCCTCGCCGCGACGCTCATGCCGTCATATTCGACCACCAACGACCGGGCGAATGTGGCGGAATGTAAGTCCAACCTCACCGCCATCTATCTCGCCATCCAGATGTGGGTGGAGGATCACGGCTCGCGTCCGGAGACCCTGGAGGCGCTGTACGACCGGGGATATATCACCGACGACACGATGCTGCGGTGCACGAAAACCGGCTCCCTGTATTACTACAACGCCGAAGCGGGTAAAGAGGAGATCATGTGTGCCGATGTTGCCCCCGACACGCCCACCGGAAAGCGCCCACATTCCTTCCGGCAGTCGTTTGTTGCGCTGTACGGCGGCGGCAAAATGGAGGAAATCGGCCGCAAGACCAATTCACTACCTGACTACGGCTTTGAAAATCAGTAGCCGCGAGCTACTGGCGCATGTACCATCCCTTTACACGGGGCCTCTTCACGGAGGCCCCTTTTTTTTGAGGCGTGCGCCGCCTGATGCTGGTTTGCACGTGCCATCACCGGGCAAAGCGCAGCGGGGCTCTGAAGTACCTCTCGTCACCCGACGCGAAGCGATGTGGACACTGGAACCCGAGTATTGTAATATATATGGAAAGTAAACATACTGGACTATAGCATGATCGTACGGGTTACACATAGCACTCACCAGGGCGCTGCAGCGCTACCCGCACACACGCAGCTCCTCCACTCCGGGGCTTTCCGGGTCATATCGGGCGAGGCCCCCCATAAATGGTTTCAATGGCAGAGAGCAGCTCTCTAGCAGAGCAGCAACTGAAACAACTTGTAGCACAGGCCAAGCAGGGCGACCGGGACGCTTTTGAGAGGATCATTGATACATACCGAAGGAAAATACGCGACTACGCCGCAAAAATGCTGAACGATCCCTCTGAAGCCGAAGACGTTGCTCAGCAGACGTTTGTGCGCGCATACGAAGCACTTCCCGACCTCCGCGATAACTCCCGCTTCCAGACGTGGCTGTATCGCATTGCTTCGAACCTTGCAATCGATGCGTCACGAAAGCGGAAGCGTCACCGGTGGTACACCGTTTCCCTCAACGAAAACATTTATGACGACGAGGCGACGGAACTGAAGGACAACCTGGCCAATGAGGATGTCCGGACACCTGAGGAGGAGATGGAGGCCAGCGCCGAGCAGGGGATGATCTGGGAGGCGGTGTCACAGCTCACCCCGAAGTTGCGGCGAACGTATATTCTCTGTGACGTTCAGGGGCTGGATTACGAAACGGCCGCCGAGGTGATGGAGATCCCTCTGGGCACCGTCAAGAGCCGCCTGTTCAATGCCCGCAAGCAGCTTAAAGGTAAGCTGGGCACGAAGCTGAATACCCCGCAGTAACGCTCCAGCGGTAGAGGTCTTCGAAATCATCAGGGGCGCAATCCACCGACAAAAAGATGCACCCTGCACTATTTTTTTGGCGTCCTCTGGATGTGTCAGATATTACGCAGGAGCTTTTCGTCTGGAGGAGACCGCAACGACGACCTCACCCCCGTCCAAGCCCCCATGCTGGAGGTGGCAATTGATGTCATTGTCGTTATCAATTGTCAGCTCCCCGTCCGTGGGTCAGCCCAAAACGTGCCGAAGGCAACGCCCCCTCGACAGGCCCTTATGAAACAGCCATGTCAATGGATGGATACGCGCATTTTTCTTTTTTGGTTGTTGGCCGCGTTTTTGGCTGGCTCAGCGACGGCGGTTCACGGCCCTCCACCGGGCCCATTCGAACTCATCCCACAATCGAGACATTGCATATCAACATGCAACAGTTCAACATGCAACAGTGCCTCATAAAAACGACAAACCCGTGGCTCGGCCCTGGATTTTGTTCTCTAAATCCAGGGTGGGCACGTTGTGGCTGTTCGTGCCCAGCTTCCAGCCCGAGCCACGTAATCAAAGGTGTAAGGCAGGGCCCAGGGGGCCATTTATTCGCGTTTCTGTGGGTGCAAAGTTTTTATGAGACACTGTTGATCAACATGCATACTGTTTCGGGCAAATACTGTCAAAACATCTGGCGCGTGCGAGATCAAGCGCTGTCTCTATTTGCGGATGATGGCGGCGCTGTAATCCTCCGGGAGCCGCAGCTCGGTGTACGTCTTTTCGTCAACCGTGTGAAATGGCGCCTCGAAATCCGGATCCTCGCGGCCGGTGTCATCAAAGACAAAGACCTCGTGGTCGGAAGCATCGCCCCAGCCGTACGTGCCGCTGACCTTCGTGACAATGCGTTCTTCGCCGATGATATAGCCCTCATGAAGCTCCATAGGAGTGATGGGGAACATGTGGCTGGCGAGTGTTGGATATTCCGGGAAGACGGTCTGGCTGTACCAGTTGTACACACAGCCGTAATCCAGCGCCTTCAGCATCCACCGATAGGCATCCAGCACGGTGCGCTCGGTGCGGTGATCGCCCAGCGCGATGGGGGTGTACAGAATGGCCCGCAGGCAGTTGGAGATGCTGCCGGTCTCGGTGAACGCCTGGTATTGAAGCTGTGCGTGCGACCGCGTCTGGGGCATGCCGTTGGCCGTCAGCACGCCCTCGGACATGATCCGGTTCATGAGCTTCATCTGGAAGGGCAGGCAAATCAGGGTAACGGAGCTTTTCAGCCGGGTGATTTCGTGTGTTTCCGGGTCAATGTCGGCGGTGCAGCCATCCCACGGCTCGCCGTAATGGTATTTGTACTTACTGTAGGCGACCTCGTCCCAATAGACGCCGTCGGCGCCGATGGTGTCGAGGATGATATCCACGTTTTTCGCGATGGCCGGTCCGAAATCGTTATCGAGCGTGGGGTTGAACAGCCGCATGTACTCCCGGCTGTATATCCCCTGCTCGCCGTTGCTGCGGAGGCGGCGGTCGTCGTAAAACCTCTCCAGCGCCTCGTCATGGACATCCAGAAAGCAGTGGAAATAGACGGTGAACAGCACATCCGGAAACAGCCGCTTGATACGCTCTTTGAGATCAACAAATACCTGGTGATCAACCTCCTGGAAGGCGGTGCCGTGTGGAACGCGGCCCTTGTAGCGCGCGCGGCCTCTGCTGGAACAGGAGATGTCCACTCCCCGGTTTTCGATGAAGCGCTTGAGGGTGTCATCATCCCAGTCGTCGGTCAGCCGGCCGGGGCTGAGGAAGCCGAACTGGTATTTCATGGTGAAGTTGACGTCACGCACGCGCCGGGCGATATTCACGAAATCCCAGAAATCAGCCGTTTCGGTGGGGATGATGACCCACTCGGCGGTGTATTCGGCGCCGGGTCGCAAAACGAAGCTGTTATCTGACAGTCCCAGCGTCCCGTCAAGCCACGAGTTGGTGACATGCACCTGGAACTCGTCATTCAGCGGCATCATGCCCAGGCCCGCGTCCTCCGTGACGGCATAGCTGGAGGGGTTGTGGGAGCTCTGTGTGGTCAAATCACCGCCTGCCGGACTGATTCCGGCGACCCATCCACGGGTGAAGTTCCCTCCGGCGTCACACTCATGCCGCTGCATCACCGGCACGACATCCCGCGTGAGGTTGGTAAAGGTGTCGCGGATGATGATACATTCGGGATGCTGCTCAAAGGCCCGCGCGTGGGTGAAAAGGTCACAGCTCCCTGTTTTCCAGGTCCCGTCGGGCGCTGAAAAGCGGCTCTGCACTGTGAACTGCTTGTCCCCCACTGTGATCTGAAGTGTCGCATTATCAGGCTGCTGGACGGAAAAATCGGTGGAGAAATCGCGGCCCGGTTCGATGGTTGCAATCGGCCCGGTTGGTGCCGGAGCCTTCGGTGGCGGTGCCGGCGGTGGTGTCTTGATGCGCACGACCATGTCACCGACGATGATGTCACGGTCGCTGCCCCTGTCGGTCAGGCTCTGGAGATGCAGTGAGTTTTCATCATCGGCCAGCAGGTCGGTGATTTCGAACTCGTATTCATGCAGCTTCACGTTTCCCATAAGGCCGTAGCTGCTGCTGTCGTCGGCGGTGGTGAAGTCCGGTCCGTAGGGAACGACAATTTCGCCCGTCGGAGAGATGAAGGTGGCCTCGATGCCGACCCTGCGCATGGAGGTGGCGGGTCGGTTGGTCAGGCGGTCGCCCTCGATGGTCTGATCATTCAGTGACAGGCGCAGGCCCCGAGTCCATCCGGCGGGAGCGTCTCTGGGGATGCGGGCTTTGAAGAACAGGAAGGCCGCCTTGTCGTCCGGGACGTCCGCGGTTTCGAAAGTGACCGTGGCCTCCCCGGCGGTGGGGACATTGATGCTGTCGGCGACCGGGAACTCCGTAGCGGGAACTTCTCCCTCCGCGGCGGCGTTGCCCAAAAGCATCATCACCAGCCGCTGGCGGTTGCGGGCCCAGGTGTCGGTGCCGATGGTGACCATGGTTTCCTGGGCGGCTTCGGCGCCGTCCAAATCCGAAAGCGCAACCTCGCCTGTGAAGGGAAGATTCTGTTGTGGCGACACACCCAGAAGGCTGAAGGGGACCATCGCCTCCATCCGCCAGCCATCGTCGGTCTGCACCACCTCGTAGTGCACTCCACTGACGTCCAGGCCGTCAGGGTGGTGGCAATAGACTTCGGGCGGGATGTCCGTCACGGGATCGCCGGTGTTTTTGAAGTTTCCGGGGCTGAAGCCGAACTGAAACTGGCCCTCCTCAAACCCCCTGCGGTCCGGCTCAACGTCGTGGGCGAAATCCAGGTATAGCTCAATATGATCACCCCTGGTCATGGCACGGCCGCGGTTAGGCTGGGAGTGGACGTCATCGGTGACCTCGATTGCTACAAACAGCCCCTCCCGGCGCCAGGCCATCCGGACGGTGCCGCTGAGGTCTTCCGGACCGTCCCACGCCTCGGGCTTATAGCTCGCGTGCTCGGGATCCCGAAGCACCATCTGTCCGGGGACCTCCACCCAGTCGTCAAGCTGTCCGTCCACGGCAATCGGCGGATCGGGCTTCAGCGGGATAACATACAGGGC
>JBKHJK010000086.1:0-7442 GCA_046538215.1 Armatimonadota bacterium | reverse complement strand
GACCAGTTCTGTTTTGAGAAGATACGGGCCGGGGGAATTTCTCTCCCCGGTCTTTTTTGTACCCACTCAGCTTTCGTCACGCCCGGGCGGGCCCGTGCCGGCGGGATGCTTCCCGGTGTCCGTGCTTCAACAGACACGAAAAGACCAGCCCCGTGCAGGACGTTTCTGCAACCGTGGGGAGGGCGCAGACGTCTGCCGCCGGGCTGCCCCCATGCTTCACGACCAACTCACTGACCGATTGCGGACAAAACATCGGCGATATGCTCTTCGGTTGCCCGCACCTGTTTAATGTTTGCGCTGGCTTCCGGAAAGCGCGTGGCGAGCTCTTCATCACTGAGGTTCGCCGCGCCGTCGGGGTCCGGTATCGGGAAGTTATTCTCAAGCAGGCTCACTTCTGTTTCTAAAAGCGCCGCTGCCTTTGAAAGCACACCGACGAGCTGTGGGTCGGAGGTTTGCGCTTTGTTCCGGCAGAACTCTGCGGCCATCATCCTGCCACCTATCAGTGCTTTACGGGGGCCGCGAGCCCATGACAGAAGCTCGTCCATCCTCTCGCGGTTCATTTCGGTACCGGCCTCGTGAAGGTCCTTTCGAAGCTGTGCCAGACCCCGTACGCCGGGAACGAGAGGACCGTATGTTCGTGCATCGGTCATGATCCGCGAGGCCTGCTGCAGGGCTTTTGCAGTCGCCGCGACTCCTGCCTGTGGCTGTTCGACCGGGGTGAAGGTGATGAGCGGATAGGTTGCCTTACTCTTCGGATCGCCTGCAGGATACAGGGTCCTGTAGGGTCCCTTCCAGCGGGCACCAAGCTCCTTCCAGTTGTACTGCTGAGCAGCGATTGGAGGGATGTGGACCGAAAGAGTCCCCGAGTTCTTATCACGCGGCGCGCTGATAAGTCCCCAGACGGCCTCATCATCGTAGGAGGCGAAAACAGGCGATTGCGGCGGGCTGATGGCGATCATGCACACTTTCCCTGCGTCAAGAGCCTCCTTCAGGCGCTCTGCGGCTCTATTCGGCTGCTGGTCCTGATAGGCTTTAACCTCCACCCCGAGGATACGGCCCGCCGCCAGGACGGGGTGATGGTAATACGGCCGCATTGACCAGTATTCCGGGAGGTTGATATTGTAGATGAAGGCGAACGCATCACCACTCAACACGCTGGTTTCTGCGAGGGAAAGCTCCAGGCCCGCTGCATGCCGGAGGGCCTCCGCAAGCACCGGTGTATGCGATCCGCCCGTGCGTGAGAGTCTGATTTTGATAAATGACGCGCCGGTTAGAGTGCAATGACTGAGGTCCGTCCCGCCCAGATTTCCACCCAGAAATGTGACACCGCTCAAATCGGCGTTCGAAAATACACAGCCGGATAGATCTGTGTCACGAAATATGGCGCCACGGAGGGTGGTGTCGGTGAAATTCGCCCGCTGGAGATTGGCTCTTATAAACATACTGCCCCGCAGGTCCGCCCCTGCCCAGTTTGTATCGGGTAATTGGACATCGCGCAAGGTGGTGGCCGGCAGCATCGCTCCCGACAAATCGCCGCCCGGCTGCAGGTGCCCGTCTTCCCTCATAGCGGATAATTCGTTGACGAAAGTGATATCTTCCGCCCACGTGGGGAAGGTCGAAGCCACAGCGATAACAAATATGATTATGATAACGAGACTGCGCCTCATGCATATCACCTCGCCGGCGGTGTCCAGGGGGCCGGTGCAGTGTTGTGTGGGGGGCGTCATTTGCCCATCGAGACATCCCTGCTGTATGCCCGGGCGGCAATTGAGCCCGTCAGTAGGCCTTGTCGTCAGTACTCATGAAGGAGTATACTATCAATGCTGGGAAAATATAAGGGCATCGGAATCAATAAATCGGAATACAGGAGGAGATCCGGCGTGGTCAACTCCAGCAAATCCCGACGGGCATGGTCGTGTGTCCGGACGTCCTATTTGCTCATCGTACTCGTTGTACTCGTGTCTGTCCCTGCCATTGCACAGGACAACAGTCCTGTGGAACTCGAAACGGTGTCGCCGCAGATGTACACCATCAACCAGCCAGACGGGATGGCTGTTACCGTGCCAGATGAGGCGGCTGCCGGACAGATACTGGTGCAATTGACTCGCGCGGCCACCCGGGATGATCTGGCCCGCATCCTCGCCCAAACCGACACTGAAGTTATCCACCGCTACCGCACACCCGGGCTCTACCTTCTGCAACTGCCCGAAGGACAGAGCGTTGTTGACGCCCGACGGGAACTGTTGGGGATGCAGGGTGTTGCCCACGCCGAACCCGATCGTGTGAAATATCTGTTCCGCACTCCCAACGATACTGATTACGACCAGCAGTGGCACTACCCGGTTATCGAGGCCCCGGATGCGTGGGATATCCAGACGGGCTCATCGTCAATCGTGGTTGCGGTCATTGATGACGGCATTCAGTTAGACCATCCCGATCTTTCCGAGAAGATCTGGGTTAACCGCGGCGAGATCCCCGACAACGGACTGGACGACGACGACAACGGCTATGTTGACGACGTCAACGGCTGGGACTTCATCCAGAATAATAACGATCCGAACCCCAATCCGGTGGACGGCACCGATATGGTACACCACGGCACACACGTAGCCGGTCTGATCGGTGCGATGACCAACAACATGGAGGGCGTCGCCGGCATGGACTGGGGCTGCCGGCTCATGCCATTGCGCGTATTCCACACCGGCCGCGAAACCCTGGACAGCCACGTTCTCGCCGCGATCGAGTACGCTGTTGACAATGGCGCCGATATCATCAACATGAGTCTCGGGGGCGGCTACAACCCGGCGTACAATCCCGTGTTCGCCGAGGCCGTCGAGCAGGGTGTTTTGCCCGTCGCAGCGGCCGGAAACTTCGGGTATGCGTTCACCGACAACCCCGAAGAGCCAAATCGGCCCTGGCTGTCTCCTGTCTGCAATGACGGCGAAAACTTCGTGGATAACAACGTCCTGGGCGTGGGGGCAACCGACCCGCGCGACATTGTTGCTGACTTTTCAAACCGCGATGCCTCATCACGCAATTTCGTTGACGTCATGGCCCCCGGTGTGGAAGTGTACAGCACCCTCTATTACGATCCCGAGTATCCGGAGGGGACATTCGGCAAGCCCTACGGCTCGTACACCGAACACGGAGAGGTGATGAGCGGTACCTCCATGTCGTGTCCCATCGCCGCGGGCCTTGCCGCGATCATCAAGGCCGAATTCTCCCAGTTCAGCCCCGAAGGCCTCATCATCCAGATCCGTGCCGCAGCCGAAAATATTGATGAGCAAAATCCGCAGTACGCCGGAGAGCTGGGTGAAGGCCGCATTAATGCGGTGAACTCCCTGGTTGACCAGGAACCGCGTTTGCCGCGTTCATTCTCCGCATTCGACAAGCCCAACGACGACGGCGGATACATCCAGGTGGTCTGGCAGCATTCTCCCGACGACGGCGCGGGCTTTAATGATGTCACCGGCTATATCCTCGAGCGGGCCACTGATGCCGAGGGCCCCTGGGCTACGCTGGAAACCTATGAAGCCGGCGGCGAGACTGAATACGTTGATGCTGTTGGTGAAGATGCGCCCCCGTACTACTACCGTCTGGGGGTCAGCGACGCGACACAGACCGTCTATACAGCGCCTGTCGGTCCCGTGGAGGCGCGTGACGACACCCCGCCACCGGCCCTGGCCGAAGGGGAGCTTACCGCCGGAGACGTTCAGAACGATGACGGGGGCGCCATCCAGTTGACCTGGAACGCATATAGTCCGCCGGAGGACTTCGGTGCGTACCGTATCTGGCGGGCAAAAGAGCCCTTTGACGATGTCTCCAACTTCACCGAGCCAATCGCCAGGCTCTTCAACAAGGGTGAGAAGAACTACACCGACACCGACGGCGTTGAAGACGGCGTGAAGTATTACTATGCCGTAACCGTGCAGGATCAGGAAGACCCGCCAAATGAGATCATGGAGGTCAATGCGGTGGGGCCGGTCATTGCCAGTCCCAACTTCACGTTCAGATATCCGGCGGGACTTTCCATGATTGCCATCGGTGCAGCGCCTCATAATGCGGACATGGGAGCGATCTTCGATGTCGAGGAGCCCGGCGACCTGCAGCTTGCACGCTGGGACCCCAGCGTCCAGCCTGACGGCAGCTACGTGTTGTACCCGCAAAGTCCGCAGTCACCGTTCCTCCAGCAGCGTCTCGGGCGCGGCTTCTGGTACCGCACGCCGGTACAGAAGACGCTGAATATCAGCGGCATGCCCGCACCTGAGGGTCGCGTGTCGCTCAATATCGCCAGGGGCTGGAACCAGCTCGGCAACCCCTATACCGCTGCAATGCCGCTGGAAGGCGCCGAAGTGGAAGTTCTTGGAACCATGATGAGCCTCGAAGAGTCAAACACCAATGGTTACACCCGGGATTATGTGTGGCGTTATGATAACTTTACAAACAGCTACAAGCTGGTTAGCGCGACACTCCCGTTTTTGCCGGAGAGCCAGCGGTCGATTCCGAAGGGGCAGGGCTTTTACTTCCGCTCGATGACTGACCAGGCGACACTGTATCTGCCGCGACCGACGGTTGAACAGACCAGCCGCCAGCAGGCATCGGCTCCTAAACCGCAGGCGGATGAAAACAACTGGGCCCTCAGGCTGCAGGTCACGATGGACGACCAGGCCGATGTTGACAACTTTATGGGCGTGAGCCCACAGGCCGAAGCATGTAATAGTGTCGCCAGCCCACCGCGGATTGACGGGGGCGTGGATTTGAGCTTTGTGGATGAAAATGGCAACAAATCGGCCACAAAGTTCGTCCAAAGCGTTAAGGCTGAGCAGACGTGGATTGCGACGGTTTCGGCTGACAGGCCCGGAGCATCAGTGCGACTGAGCTGGCCGGATCTTACGCAGGTTCCGTCAGATCTGCGCCTGACGCTCGAAGACACAAACACGGGCCGGACACAAAACATGCGCACAACCACCGGCTATGAATACACCGTGGCCGAGGGCGCGGCACAACGGCGTTTCAAAATTACTGCATCGGAAAAAGCAGCCAATGCACTCACCGTTCAATCACTCCAGGCGGTTGAAACCCGCACCGGGGCGCAGATCAGCTTCACGCTGTCTGAGTCCGCTGAGGTGGATGTTGAGATCTTCAACATCGCCGGCCGGCATGTCTGTTCGGTGGCCTCTGGAAGCCTCGCCACCGCCGGCACCAACACTTACGTGTGGAATGGACGGGGCACCACAGCCCCGGCACCGCCCGGGCGATACCTGGTCTCGGTGGTCGCACGCGCCGATGACGGGACACTGGTCAAGGCGGTGCGCTCGCTGCAGCTTAGTCGCTGAAACCTGCCGCAGTGATGAAATGCCGAAGCACCCAGGTCGTGCTGATTGCGCCGCCAGCAGCAGTGCAGTGACAGGGTGTAACGGTCATTCAGTAATCCTCCGTTCGGATGACCCCCTCCAGGTGGTCGTTCCGGACGGTTTTTCTTTTTCGTCTGGAGTCCCGCCGGCACATCAGGAGAGTACACGACGCAAAAAAGTTTGGATTGAAATGCGATGACAGAGCATAGTGCCTCAGCCACCAGGTCGGTCCGGACGCCGCGTGATATAGCGGCTGTGCTGTGCGTGTTTGCTGTGGCGGTCGCTTTGGTGGTGACCGCCGTCGTCCAGGCAGCGCCACCCGAGACCGTCACCCTTCCGTACTGGCCCGGCAGGGGTGGCGGGGTTCGCACGGCGGCTGCAGGTCGCCCACTGGTAGCCGCCGCCGACCGGCTTCTCGTCGGATTGCCCGGGACGGTCAGCCCCCAGGCCACCAGACAGCGCTCGGTGCAGATCGCATCGGCGGTCCGTGGAAACGTCACCCGCATCCTCGCAGGCGGACGCATGGCCGTCATCGAGGTTCCCGAAGACACCGACCTGATCGAGGCTGCACGAACGCTCTCTCGCACCGGGGCCACCTTTGTCGAACCGGATCTTGTTGTAGAAACAACGAGCATCCCCAACGACCCCAGGTACGACGACCAGTATTACCTTCCGCAGATAAATGCACCGGGTGCATGGGATATTCGCACCGACGCCGATGATGTTGTTATCGCGGTGGTGGACAGCGGTGTGGACCTCGACCACCCGGACCTGGCCGACAACATCTGGACCAATCCCGGCGAGATCCCCAACAACGGCAAAGACGATGATGGCAACGGGTTTGTGGACGATTACTACGGCTGGGATTTTGATTCGGATAGCAACGATCCGTCACCCTCGCCGGACGGGAAAGATAACAATGGTGACGGCGAGGCCGACGAGCAGGTCAGCCATGGGACACTGGTGGCCGGGATCGCCGCGGCTGTGGGCAATAACGAGTTCGGGACCGCCGGTGTGGCCTGGTCGGCAAGGATTATGGCGGTGCAGGTATTTCCGGATGACGGCAGCACCTACGTCTCCACCGTCGCCGAGGGTATTGACTACGCGGCGGATAATGGGGCCGATATTATCAATCTCTCCATCGGCTCACCGTACGCCCCCGGCTTCAGCCCCTCTATCGAGCGGGCCTACGAGGCCGGCATCTGTGTCATCGCAGCGGCCGGCAACGGCGGTGACGAAATCACGGCATCCGACGGCACCTGGGTGTCTCCGCTGTGCAACGACGGTCCCGACCCGCTGAACGACAACTACGTGCTGGGTGTCGCCGCGGTGGATCAGGACGACCGGGTGACATGGTACACGAATTTTGACACCTCGGGCGGGAACTTCGTGGATGTCAGTGCTCCCGGGTCAGGGATCCTGGGGCCCGCATATTATGACCCCTCGGTCAGCGGCTTCTCGAACTACTTTTACACCAATACCGGGACCTCGTTCGGCTGTCCTATGGCCTCGGGGCTGGCGGCGCTGATACTGGCGAAAAATCCGGGGTTTTCTCCCGCGCAGGTGTATGCGGCGATTCGCGGCAGCACCGACGACATTGACGCTGTCAACGCCGGATACGAGGGGATGATGGGGACGGGGCGGCTGAACTGTGGCCGGGCGCTTGGACAGGACCTTCCGCCGGCCGCCGTCACCAACTTCGTGGCCGCCGACACGCAGGGGGATAACGGCGGCAGCATTACTCTGACGTGGACGAAATCATCCGATGACGGCGCCGGCAGTAACTCCGTGACCGGCTACATCATCCTCCGGCGCGAGGGGGACAGCGGAAAGTTCAAACAGATCGCCCCGGCGTTACTAAAAAATGGCCAGAAATCCCAAGCGGCCTCGTTACTGCGAACATCTCTGGCTATGACGATACTGGGTTGTGCGTGTCTTGCAGTGCTAACATGGTTGTTCTCCGAAGACATTACCAATGTTCTGTTCAATGGTCAGGTCGATACGGTTTACATTGCGTGGCTGATTCCAGCGGCATTTTTTGCGGCAATCCACAAAATATTGGAACGAACGCTCTATGCAGTTGAAGAA
>JBKHJK010000085.1:0-7519 GCA_046538215.1 Armatimonadota bacterium | reverse complement strand
GTTGGACACGACCGTCGCCCACACGGGCAGCAATTCCGGCCGCGTGGATGCCGAAAGCGACGAGGAGCGGGGCATCTGGCGGCAGTTCGTCGCGATCGGAGAGCATCACACCCTGCAGGTCAGCGCCTGGTACCGCACGCACATCAGCCGCACCGAGGAGCGCCGTGGAGCGGTCATGCGCCTGATATGGATGGGCGATAAAGAAGGATGGGACGAGATTTCGGCCAGTTATGTTACGCTTCCAGCCAGCGATGACTGGAGCATTGTCGAAACTACGGTGAATGCGCCCGAACGTGCCACGAAGCTGGTTATCGAGCTGTTCAACTGGGATGCGAAGGGCAGCGTGTGGTGGGATGATGTGGTCGTGCGCCCGCCCACCCCCGAGGAGAAACAGCAGATGGAAAAACAGCGAGTACAGAAGCTGGAGCGCCCCCGTGGCGAATACGAGGTCTTCCGGTCTCCACGTGATGGTGAGACACTGGGCGTCACGCCCCCCGTGTTTGTGTGGCTTCCGGTTGAGGGTGTCGAGGAGTATGTCATCCAGTATTCGCCGGATCGGGATTTTGAGGGCGATACCACGGTGACGCTGACCACCGAGGGCACCATGCAGGTCCTCCGCGAGCCGCTGCAGCCGGGGACATGGTACTGGCGTTTTGGATATGACGCCGGAGAGCCGCTGGGCCGGGTTTTCGGGAATGTCAGAGAGTTCACCATCGCTTCCGACGCCGTCGCCATGCCGTTTCCCGATATGGATGAACTCGTTGAGAAGATCGCCGGCTCCGGTCGCCCGCGAATCCTGGTGTCACCTGACGAGCTGCCGGACCTGCGGGATATGGCCCGCACCGAGCTTCCCGAAAAGCTGCAGGCACTCATCGGCGGTTGTGAGGGTTATTTCGATGACGAGCTGCTGCCGGAGCCGGAGTTTCTGCCCGAATCCGGCCTTGAGCGACGGCGTGCATATCACCGGATCATGGTGGAAACACGACGCTTCATCCGGCCGATGGACCGGTGTGCAAAGGCCTATCTGCTGACCGGTGAAGAAAAATATGGACTGGAGGCAAAGCGCCGCCTCATGCACGTGGTCTCCTGGGATCCCGAGGGCAGCACCGCACTTTACAATCACGATGAGCCCGGCACGCAGATCGTCAGGATATGCCCGCGGGTGTATGACTACATTTATGACCTGCTGAGCGAGCAGGAGCGCGCGAAATGCCGGGAATGCTTTGCGGTGCGGATGCCGCAGCTTTACAAAAACCTCAAAAGCAAGCCCTTTGAGGTGCACCCGTTCTCCTCACACGCGGCAGGATACTACCTGGGCGACCTTGCGGAATCGTGCGTCGCCATGGCCGGAGATATTGATGTGAAGCCGTGGCTGGACTACTCATTGAAGCTACTGATGGCGCCGTTCTTTCCGCCCTTTGCCGGACGTGACGGCGGATGGGCGGAGGGCCCCAGCTACTGGCAGTGGACGACCGCCCGCATCAGCCGGGTATATAGGGTGATCAAGCACGCGACAGGGCTGCCCATCAACCAGCGCGAATGGCTGCGAAATACCGGCTACTTTAAGCTCTACTGCAATCCGCCCTATAGCGATATGTCCCCCTTTGGCGACGGCCAGGCCGGGCCTGCCAGTGGTGCGGCCACCATGTGGGAGCTTGCGAAAATCTTCGAAGATCCCTACCTGATGTGGTATTCCGACTACCAGGGATATTCGCCCACCGGAATGACGGCATTCCTGCTGCATGAGCCGGAAGTCGAGGCGGAGTTACCTTCAGATCTCCCGGACGGGCGCTGCTTTGAGAGCATCGGGCTGGCCTGCATGCACAGCAATCTCCCCAGTGAGACAAACAACGTCCATGTGATGATGCGCAGCTCGCCCTTTGGCGCCATCAGCCACTCCTACGCCGACCAGAATGCCTTCATCTGCCACGCCTACGGTGAGCCGCTGGCGATCGCCTCGGGATACTATCAACTGTACGGCTCGCCGCACCATAAGGAATGGACGTGGCACACGAAAGCGACTAACTCCATCGGGGTGAATGGCGAGGGGCAGCAGATCCGCAACTGGAACTCCAACGGGCGGATCGTGCAGTTCGAGACCGGCAACTATTTCCACTACGCGCTTGGGGATGCCACGCCCGCGTACATGGGACGGCTGGATCGCTTTTACCGCCACATCTTCTACATCCGCCCCTCTCCCACCGCAGCCACGCCCGTGATCGTCATTTACGATGATCTGCAGGCACCGGAGCCGGCAACCTATGACTGGTGGCTTCACGCGCTGGATGAAATGGCGGTGGACCCTGACGCGCAGCATGTCCTGATCTCCCATGGTGCCGCAAAGCTGCAGGTGCAGTTTTTGACGCCGGAGGATCTCGAGTTCTCACAGACCGACCGGTTCACCGCACCACCGGAGCATGAGGATACGCCCAACCAGTGGCACCTGACCGCCCGGACCACAAACAAGCGCGAGTAGTGCCGGTTTGTGACGGTGCTGGTCCCCCAGCGAGCGGAGGATGAACGACAGCCTGAGATAGAGCTTCTGCAGACCGACCGGGCACTTGGGGCGGCGGTGCGAATTGACAGCACCGAGCATATCGTTGCGTTTCGGGCCGACGAGGCCACTGACGCCACATTCACCGTGCGAGATGTGGAATGCCGCAATGACATCTTTGCCGGAAGCTGGGGACCAGACGGCAGACCGATCGGTGCAGCGTCAATAGACTGGAACGAATAGGGCGACAGGGAAAATGTCTGGCTCATGAGGGGACACCGGTCGTAGATATTTTTCGCATTACGGACTCGTATCCATACGACGAATGGACTGGTACGATATGCGCTTACTCAGACTGGCCGCACTGTTTGGACTGATCGCCGCTTTTGCACTTTCCGCCGCGGCGGAGCAGATTGTTTCCGAGGATTTCAATGACGGACAGCTCGAGCCGTTTCGGGCGGGAAACTACGGCGAGGGCGAATATTCTGTCGAGGTGGTGCCTGATCTGGGCCGGGACGGTACTGCGTGCCTGCGGCTGGAAAATCAGTCACCAAAAGCCTCCTGCGCGGCGGTATATACCGTGAAGTATGAGCGGGGCCGTGTCTATACTATTACATACTGGGCGCGAGCGGCCGAAGAGCAGGCGAAGGTGCAGGCCTATATTGATGCTGGTGACTGGCGAGAAAAGTTTCCCGGCGGCTACAGCCCAAAAGTCACCCTCGGCGAAGAGTGGCAGAAGGTCACCTGGGAGAACCTCCACCAGCAGGGGGGCAGAAGCTATGCGGCCAATGTGAAGGTAACAGGACAGGCACCCGTGCTCGTTGATGATATCGAGATCACGGCCAGTCCCGGGAAATATGCCGTCAACTGGGCGCTGGAGGCCAATGGTGGCGAAGCGTCCGCCGACAGCACTTTCGGCGGATACCGGCTGTCTCCCATAAACGACGGCCTGCAATCACTCATCGGCTCCGACTACACCCGGCGAGCCACGGCGACCGCAGAGACATCGCAGCCACACTGGGTGCAGGTGACCTTTCCGGGTCCGCGGCCTGTTTCGAAGGTCGTCATCTACTGGGCGGCGGAGGGTGGACAAATCTACACATCCACCAACTTCCAGATACAGCTCCAGGTCGAAGACGAATGGCAGACGGTCGCGGAGGCCAGTGAGATGGAGCCGGAGTATTTCTCCGAATTTACGTTTGAAACACAATCCGCAACCGCCGTTCGGGTGTATCAAAAGCCCCGTGGCGGCTCGCAGGCCCGGCTGAATATTCTGTGGGTCTCGGAGGTTGAAGCATATTGAAATATCCGATACTTCTTGCTGCCATATTCATCACGGCCCTGTGTGTATTTGCACAGGAACCCGCTACATACCAGGTTGAGGAGCTCGCACAGGACCTGCAACCCACCGCCGTGGAAGCCGCCTCCGACGGACAGGCCGTTACCATCACGACCGACCATACGCTCGATACTGACGTCCCCATCCAGCCGGGTTTGTTCTCCATTGCGATAACCGCCATGAGCGCCAGCGACGAGGCGGCGAAGCTCGCCGTCACGCTTGAAGAAGAGACCGAAAGCGTGCATTTCGTCCCCGCCGGACAGTGGGGCACCGTGCGCATCGGTGTGCAAAGCCGCGACGTTGGCGAAACCGTACAGATGCAGATCACAGCTCCGGAAGGCCCCGTGATTCTCGATACGATCGAGGTGACCGAGGTCGAGCCCTCACATGAGACACTGCCTCTGGTGTCTCCCGGAACGATTTACCGCCAGACGCCGCTGGTGACCGACGGGAATGCTGCAGCGCTGGTGCTGGTGCCGCGGCTGGAGCAATATCAGCAGACGGCCCAGGATTTCGTCGAAGCCTTCGAAGAAAAAACCGGGGTCGCCCTGCCGACCAAATCTGAACCGGAAGCCACCGAAGAGGACCTGGCTGAGCAAACATGTATCGTCTTCGGGAACCTCGCCAGCGGCCCTGTTGCCCTGCGACTGTACGGGCGGCGTCTCATCTACTCAGACAGCTATTATCCGGGACCCGGCGGGCACGAACTGCGCACCGTCCATGACCCGTGGGGCGAGGGCAGCAACGTCGTGTTCATGGGTGGCAGCGACCCCCAGGGCCCCCGGCAGGCCGCTGCCGCGCTCATCTCCCGCATTGAGCCGGGTGACAATATTGCCCTGCCGGTCACCATTGACTGGCACTCCGAACGCACGAACTTCAACGGGCTGAGCGACGAGCAAATTGCGCAAAGAACACAGGACATCCACGACTACCTGCGGGCTTTTAAGGGCGCGTATCAGTACAAATCGGCCTGCGGGCGGCCCGGCAGTGTCGCCAGGGCCTATTACCTCAGCGGCGATCCGAGTTACGCGAGGGCCTATGAGGCGCTGGTGGAGGAACTTGCGAGCTATTACGAAGAAAAGGAGCCGGATCCGCCGACCTTCACCCTCGCAAGCATCGTGGCCGGTCTCGACCAGATCGAGGAATGCCCGGAATTTTCGGACGATGCCCGGCTGAAAGCCGCCGAATGGCTCCGGCAGATCGTCGAAGACAGCTTCCACTACTGGGAGTTGCGCGGCCCTGTCTCCCGCGAGGAGGCCGGGATCATCGAGCCGACCTGGAACCACGAGACACACCCCGCTGTGGGCGTCGCCTATGCCGTGGAATACTTCGACGCTCACTTCAACATGGAACCCGTCCAGTGGTGGCGGGATGTCATCACCAACCTCTTCACCGGCCAGGAAACCGCCTATAAGCCGCTGGAGGATTCCGCCAACTACCAGTGGATCACGCTGTATCACACCATGGAGTGGGCGCTCATTACAGGCGATATGGATCTGTTCACAACCGACACGCTGAGAAAGACGGCAGAGCTGGCCATCGCCTGCCACGATAACTTCGGTGATGAGGCGACGTTCGGAGATGCCTGGATGCCCTTCGGCAGCAATGCACGGATGATCTTCAAGGGGGCTTCACTGTATTATGGGGACCCGCGGTATGAGTGGATGCTCAACCGGCTGGAGCAGGACCGAGGACACTACCCCGGCGGGATGTACTGGAGCGGACCGATGCAGGCGCCTGTTGACCAGGTCGGTCTGAGCACCTTTATCCTCGACCCCGCCGTCCACGAAAAGCAGTCCGCCGGTAAAGTTGCCCAGGAGGTCGCGCTGGACAAGGCCGTTTTCCGCAGCGGCTTTGACCCGCAGGACGATTACCTCATGCTCGATGGCATGTCGGCGGGTATTCACGGCCATTATGACGCCAATGCCATCATCCGCTTTACGGACAACGGGCGGCTGTGGCTGACGGATATGGATTACATCCGCTCGTGGCCGAAATGGCATAACTCCATCGAGATCAGCCGCGACGGGCAAACCACCGAGGTGCCGCCGCTGGCTGAGCTGACTGCAAAGGCCGCTTTCGACGGCCTCGGGATGGTGCAGTCGCGGGTGCCGGAGTACGCATGGACCGACTGGACCCGCAGCGTGTTCTGGAAGGCGGAGGACTTCTTCGTAGTCATGGATGAGCTGTCGGCGAATGAGGGAGGCGAGTTCCGCACCGACTGCCAGTGGCGCACGCTGGGCGAGGTGCAGCGCGACGGCAGCGCCCTGACCGTTGAGCAGGAAGGCGAGTACTTCCACATCCACAACGCCGACGGCTCCCGCCCCATGCTGCGGACGAGCTGGGATCGCGGGCACGGTGGTGACCGGGGCTACTATGCCAAATATCCGCATGCAGGCAGGCTCACCAAAATCCTCCACCAGAACCGCACGGTGAACCTTGAGGCCGGAGACACCATCCGCTACCTGAACCTGTTTCACACTTCACAGGACGCCGCCGCACGCATATCGGCGTCGGTCGTTGATGAGGCGGTTGTAGCCATCCGTGGGCCGGAAACCGCCATGCTTATCGGCACCGGCGCGTGGTCACAGGAAAATGCACGAATCGAGGCCGCCATGTTCGCTGTGTCTGCTGACACGGTCTATCTCGCTGATGCCACCGGTGTGGAACTGCCCGGTCTTAAACTCACGGCAGACAGCCCGGCGGATGTGCTCATCAATGTCGCAGAAGGGGCGGTCACGGCCATAGAAGGTGACGTGGCTTCATCTTCCGTCGAGGGAAAACCGTTGCGCGAGTGGCTGGTTGGTGTCATTGAATCAGCGCAGCCACCGCCTGCCCCATCCGAGCTGCAACCCATCGAGACCGCTGCAACCATGGGAGAGCGATGGAGCATGGACCTCGACAGCGACATCGTGTGCACCGATATATGGACACAGGCGGGAGAGGAATACATCGCCGCAGGAACCCACGACGGCCAGACAGTGCTGCTTGATGGCGCCGGACAGGTCCTCTGGCAGCAGCAAGCAGAAGGGATCGTGCGTGATGTTGCCTTCGCGGATATTGACGGTGACGGCACGCCCGAACTCGCCAGTGGAGCCGACGATGCGTACATACGCCTTTACAGCATCGCAGGCGATTTGCTGTGGGAGGTCGAGATTCAGCCATACCACGGCAGGAGCGGCTCGGTGGCAACAGTCTCCCCTGCTGATCTCAACGGTGACGGCACCACTGAAATTGTGATCGGCTCCGATAACTGGCACCGGTACGCCTTCGACGACACGGGCAATGAGTTGTGGCGGAGAAAGCAGTCACACGCCAGCACGGTTGGCGATGTGGGCGATATAGATGGCGATAGCAAAGATGAGATACTGGCCGGAACGGAGTATTATGGCTCAAGCATTCTGGACGACGACGCGGGAGTGATCGCTGGAGTGCGCGGTGGCCCGAACTTCACCGCCGCAGCAGCGCTCGATGTGACCGGCGATGGTGTCCCCGAGGCGATATTTGGCTCCGACGATGCGGTGGTGCAGGTGCTCGATGGTGCAGGAACGGCGATCTGGACGCACAACATCGGTGGAGCCGTTACCGGCGTCGCGCAACTCGGCGAAGGCGTCGCTTCAACCTCAGACGCAGGATACTGCTGGATATTCGACGCTGAGGGGAATGTAAATGCCAGGGTCCGGCTG